>NZ_JAAHGU010000109.1:0-26038 GCF_010692685.1 Okeania sp. SIO2F5
CGCGCAGCGAACGCACTACACCCCTTCCATTCTCAATAAGCGTTTTCTTTTTGTTGAAATATTTTTCAGCTCCCGAAGGCAAATTCCTTTCTCTATATAGCTTTCAACTAGCTTGTCACCTCGTGAGGTGGCCGTCAATTGATCGCAGAATATAAACCCATACGGATATAGTGATGATCTCAAACGCAACTGCTGGAAAATGTATGTTAATGGCATGGGTTTTCGTGCCATAGAGAGAATTACAGGAGTTTCACGCACAACTATTATGGATGGGGTCAAACTTGTGGGAATACTTCTACCAGATGCCTATGAGGCAGAAACTATCCCAGATATCGGAGAATTGGAGCAACTAGAAACCTTATAATTAAGTCGTGCAACCCCGCCTTGACTGGCGAAATATTTTTGGAGAG
Source organism: Okeania sp. SIO2F5 (assembly GCF_010692685.1). Taxonomy (NCBI): domain Bacteria; kingdom Bacillati; phylum Cyanobacteriota; class Cyanophyceae; order Oscillatoriales; family Microcoleaceae; genus Okeania; species Okeania sp. SIO2F5. Next base: position 411 of record NZ_JAAHGU010000109.1, read on the forward strand.
TTGCTCACGCATCCCCTACTTCCCCTCCTGGGAGGGGTTAGGGGTGGTTTAACTTCTGACTTCTGACTTCTGACTTCTGACTTCGTTAACGAACCACACCGCCACCTACGGGCCGAATATCTTCCCCTGAGAAAGGAGTTGTACCACCTTGCCAGTTGAAGTCACTGATCCGGAGGCTAAATGTACCAGTTTGTCGTCTGGGACTAAAAGTTAATATGACTCCATAAGTACGACGACTATATTCTAATGTGATTCGATCGTCGAGAATATCACCATTTTCTATGTTGATTCCACTTTGATAGCCAACCCGAAAACCTTTATAAATCTGTTGGACAAGACCAAATAAGAGGACATTCGTGTCTTCAACGCGGTCAAAGAAAAAAGGTGACTGACCACTTAGACCTGTCTGGCTATAAGTTAAGTTGAATCCAGTATAATCAAAAAAGTCTCTGGAAAAATGTCCAAACTGACCAGTAAACCCAAGACTGCCACGAAGATAAGATTGGTCTTCATCGTTACTATAAAGGCTAGTAGCACCAGTCAGTCCTAAGACCATTTGCACAAATGGAACTACTGGTTTGCTGGTATATCTCAAGCCTTCGGTCGGGGTCGCTGGCAATGCTTCTCCACTCCAGATAGTTAGTGGGTATCTCAGGGAGACTACGCTCTGGAAACGACCAAGGTCAGCTCGTGCTTTAGCATCGTCGTCATCATTTTCATCATTTTCATCGGGTAAGGGTTCAAATGGTTGGAGGTCTGTTAATAATTCCCGACGGTCTGTTCTGGCATTGACAACTTGATAACCTGTCTGAAAACTTAGTTGGGCACCAGTTTCTCCTAGTGGTATTAGGGGGGAGGTAAGAACGACACCTGCGCTGCTGTGAACTGTTTGAAATCCTAAACTACCATTGAATAAGCGATCGCGATAACTATACTCTCCTGTTACATTGTAACCTTGGTATAACTGTCTTAGTCGAATGCTACCCCGAAAGTCGTCTTCTTCTAGGTCGGGAAAGTCTTTGAATGTGAGAAATGTGGCTCGTCCTTCTAGTTGAGTTGTGGGGGTTATGGAACCGTTTATTGAAGCTTTGAGACCAAAAACGTTATCATCTATGGGGGAGTCGCCTTCATCTCCTAAAAATGCTCTTTCTAAGTAATATTGGGGAGTGAGTCTGACTTGAAATGGTATTTGAAGTGGGGGTTCAAATGTGGTTTCAACAAATAATCCTCCTCTATCATCTTGGTCATAACCAATTTGAATTGGTAGGGGGTCTCTTTGGTTACGGTCAATGATTGTTCGTTCGCGAAATAGTGGCAAGCTAAAGCGATCGTCGAATACTAACCGTGCTTTTTTGGTGATTAGTTCATCTTGAAAGGGGGATAGGGGTTTGAGTGTAGCACGCTCGCTTCTTAATTCTACTTCTGGGGGTGAGAATGGATCGTTGGTGAGTCGGAGATTTGTGGCTTCCCAGGTGCCTGCACCTAATAAGTTGAGACGGTCTGCTTCAAAGCGTAGTCTATTAACTGTTCCTGCTTGTTCGGGTGCTTCTAGTTTGGGTTCAAATGTAACTTTTGTGCCTTCAGTTGCTTTGACATTTGTTGGTGGTTGAGTAGCACTGATGCGATCGCTTAATGTTCTTGCTTGTAATGCTCCTACTCCTTCTGTGGTGGGTAGGGATGATGAGGATGTTTCTTCGGCGTTACCGACAAATATAATTCCACTTGCTTGTTCAATTACTCCTTTGTCTAGGGTAAAGTTGTATTCCATGCGTTCTCCTAGCAATACTTGTTGCCCTTGAGTAAAAACAGCATTTCCCGTAGCCAGGAGTTGACGAGTTGTTAAGTTAATTTGTACTTTGTCTGCGTTAACGAGTCCTTGACTAAATCGCACTATTACTTTACCTTCTGCTGTAATTAGTCGCCGTTGGTCGTCATATTCTTGACGCTCTGCTGTTACTTCTACTACATCTGCTGGCAAGGGTACTGTAATAGGTTGTTTATTTTCTGTTTCTTCGTCTGACTCTTGGGTTTGAGATTCTGGATCTGCTATGGGAACGGGTGTTTCTTCTTCTTTTGATTCTGGGACATCTGGCTGGTCTATAGGTTGTTGCTCTTGGGGAAGATTGGGCAATTTTGGGGAACTATCTTCTATTGTTTGTCCTATTTCAAGTGTTTGTTTTTGTGTCTGTGTTTCAAGTTGCTCTGGTTGACTGAAAAATTTTGAGGTAATTATTTTTTGCTTGGTACTTGCAGTATTCTTACTGAAATGTTCTAGAATGTCTCTACTGTTTGAGCTATATAAGTTTATTTGTGTAGTAGTTTCTTCTTCTTGTTTTCTGGCTGTATATTCGGAGAAATTTGAGAAGGAAGTAGAGGAGAATGTTAGTTTTCTATCTAAATTAATTTGGTTTTCGATAGTAGAAATTTTTTCTGCTGATGATATATCTATTTCTACAGGTGGTCCCAGACTTGCTGAGGTTGTATGAATTGGACTTACTGGACTAACAGGGTCAAAGGTGGATTTAATTTGAGGAATTTTGTATAATACGGTTTCTCTGAATTCTTGTCCTGAGAAAGTGTTTTTTGCAGACAATATGATTTCCTCAGTCCCCTGGTTTGATTTTGGCAGTGGGCTAGGTACTTGCTGTCGTAATTTTGTAACAGATTGGGTTACCGTTTGTGAAGGGAGGGTTTCAACTATTGGAGGTAGTTGTGGTGGGGGCAGAGGATAGGACATATTTCAGATAGAAACATTAAGCTCAAAGGTTAAAGATCGGAGTCGATCATAAACTTAAGAGTTAGAACTTTTACAGAAGATTTATCAATTCAAGAGTAAAAATCTAATTAGCTTGGCCTGGAGATTACTTTTTTCCACTCTTTAGGGTCTGGATATATTATTCAGTTACTCACTGAATTTGATTTTACATATCATATTTTATAAATTATGTCAAAAACTAGCCTGGAATATAACACTTAATCAGATTAGTGGACTTCCAGGCTGACTGAAATCTTGGTGCAAGTTTTTACTCAGTCTCTAAAAATATAGAGATTTTATTACTCCATATCTCGACCACTAGGGTTACGAGCAGGATCGTTGGACAAGAATCCAAAAATGAATAATGCAACAAAGAAGAGGACGACAATATTAACGACTATTTTTAGAGTTAGCATCTATTAGTTTTCTCCCAGGATGTGAAAAATTGATATTGATTATGAAAAATCTACAACTTTCTTATCATATCTAAATACTGTCTCATTTGACTACAATATATGTGTCAAATATTTTTCAACTTCTTTTGGCTCCATTGCCAGACTTGTGCAAATACTTTTTCTATCCAGGTCATAACCACATCCACCCATCCCAATATTTCTTCTAGAGGATGTTTGATATATCCTATTGAAACTGAGGCTACTTCTAAGCAGTCTTGTTCTTGCTGGTAATCTGGCCTACTATCTTCTCTACTATAATATTGAATCGAAACTTTGGCATTTTTTGTGGTCTGGGAAAAGTTTTGTTCATTTGTCTTTGTTAAAGTTTTGATGCTCCTGCCTCGATTTTCTCTAAATCTGATAGTTTCTATGTTGGCAGAATTATTAGAAGTGAAAATGGTCTTTTGAGAAGAGTTCTGTACCTGGTCTTCCTCTTGTTTTACTTCTAACAATGATTCAAAGGGTAATTCTTCTATGTTAATAGGTGGTAGTAATTCATTTAAACCTAGACTTCTAGTAATTGGGTGTATGTAATGTTTAGCTATATTGTTAATAAAGTCACGGAAAATTAGATTGGAACTTGACAATAATGGCAGTGTTTGGTAATTATTTTTTTCCTGAATTAGTTTATTTTTCTCCGGGGGTAATTTCAATTCCTCAAATAGATTGAACCATAAGGCTATTTGACTGGTTTGCACCCAGGCCATAATTTGCCAGAAAATACTCATATATCTAGAGTTGGGTGCAATTTCGGCGCATGGTTGAAGTTGCAATGGGGTGTTGTTTTCTAAGTAAGCTGTTAAGATAAGTGGCTGTTTTTGTTGGTCTTTGGTCAAAAGTTCAGATTTTTGATGATTATCTGCCAGGGTGTCTTGATTTTCAAATTTAATGTCTAGTCTTGGGAAAAGTTCAGATTTGGGTTTAATTAGGGAAGAAGTTGAGGTGTTTACTGGGAGTTTAGCTGCTGGTGGGGTGACTGTTTGTATTGTTGTTAGTGATGCTTGCTGAATAGGTTGGTTAGTATTTTGATGATTTTTAGTTGTTTCATTATTGACTTTATTTGTGATTTGTGGTTTTTTTACGGATGCCTTTTTTCCTAGCTGTTTGACTGCTAGGCGAGAGGTTTGCAGCAACACATATATTGGATAAAGTAGCAATTGAATTGTGTTGGTAGTTGCAAATTTTACTTGATTGAAGACGCGATCGCTTCTATCTAATATTTGGCGATATTTTTCAGAAACAAAGTTTAATACTTTACTTTTATAAGGACTTGATGTCATTTTTATTTTAAATTTTTGATAGGGGTAGGTTTATTTATTTTCATGATTTTCTTTTTCTTGCTCCGTCTTTATGTGCTCGGAAACCTCAGCGCAGGCAGTGCGCTTTTTTGAAGCAATAGGGAATAGGAGAAGGCGATCGGATAATTTTTATAGAGTTAAAAGTGAACTAATTATAGAGAGTAGTATGTTACTAAACAGCTTTATTATATCTCAGAAGCGAAGTTTTATGAGACTCTGGAGTTAGGAATAAGTTTGTTTCAGTTATGAGTAAATTGAAATATGAAATATGATTTGGCTTTACTTATCTATGGATTAGCTAAGGTTTTGATGAAATTTTTTTTTCTATGAGGAAAGCTAATCAAGGACTTAGGTGAGTTGCAAGAAAGTTGTTGTTAGAAAAAAATCAGAATCTACTTCTACATCTCAATTTCAATTAGAAAGAATATCGGGCAAGGCAAACGCATCTTATTTTGAAGTTCTAACAGGGCAAGGATGTTAGGGTTCTGAGTGTTTATACTTATTACTTCTCTAAAGCTTAACTGTAGAAGATTCCAGAATTTAGATGCGTTGGCCCTGGAATATCGGGGCGTTTGTTGAATAAATAGTCATGCGTAGGGGCGAATAACTCCCAATACATAAATTTTCTCACAACTTTTTGGGGAATGCAAGGCAAAAAACCTCACAGATTTTTTTGAGCTTCACAAAATGCTTATTTTGCTCTTCTCAGTAGAGTGGAGCGATCGCTCATCTATATATAGCTATCGGTAAAAAGTGCAGTGTTTTTAGTTGAATAAATAGTCATGCGTAGGGGCAAACAACTCCCAATGCATAAATTTTCTCACAATTTTTTGGAGAATGCAAGGCAAAAAACCTTGGCATCACGTTTTTTTTCTGGAGCTTGACAAAATGTTTTTTTTGACTCTACTGAAATGAATATTTTCTCTCTGTTCTAAATTGAGTGGAGCGATCGCTCATCTATATATAGCTATCGGTAAAAAGTGCAGTGCTTTTAGTTGAATAAATAGTCATGCGTAGGGGCGAACAACTCCCAATACATAAATTTTCTCACAATTTTTTGGGGAATGCAAGGCTCAAAACCTCACAGATTTTTTTGAGCTTCACAAAATGTTTTTTGTGACTCTACTGAAATGAATATTTTCTCTCTGTTCTAAATTGAGTGGAGCGATCGCTTATATCTCTCTATCTATAGTTATCAGTAAAAAGTGTGGCGTTTTTAGTTGAATAAATAGTCATGCGTAGGGGCGAACAACTCCCAATACATAAATTTTCTCACAATTTTTTGGGGAATGCAAGACTAAAAACCTCACAGATTTTTTTGAGCTTCACAAAATGTTTTCTTTAACTCCATTGAAACGAATATTTTCCCTATCTTCTCAGTTGAGTGGAGCGATAGCTTATATCCTATCTATTCTTCTTCCTTCTTTCTTCTGCTATATACTCTTTCTAAACATTCAATAATCAACAAATCAAAACTTTATGCAATTTTCTATTAGAGAAATTTCAACAACTATAGAAAAACTACGAAAACTAACCCAAGTAGATATTCAAAGACAATGGCGATGTCAGCAAAGAGATATACCTTTAACCGCACTTGAAAATTTAGATACTTGGGAATTAGCCGTAACAAATGAGAGAAAACATATTGCCTGGAAAAAAGGTAAACAGATTTTATGGTTAGGGCAAAAATTGATAATTCCCTCACACTTAAACAACTATTTTTTAGCTGATTTATCTTTAAAATTAAGTTTAACTTGGTGGGCTGAATCTGCGGAAATTTATGTAAATGGAAAATTAGTACAAACAGGAGATTTATTTGACTGTTCGAGTCGAATTTTACTAACTCCAAAGGCAATGGTTGGGGAGACTTTTTTAATTGGGATTAAGTTGGTAAGTCCGGTACATGACTGGGGAGCTTTAGTAAAGTCTTGGTGCGTGTATGAAAATGTGGATAATTATCAGCTAGACCCTGGTTTATTGGCAGATGAGTTAGAAATTTTAGTTGAATATTTGGCAAAAGTTGAGACTGAGAATGACTTAGATATAGAAAGAATAAAATATGCGGTAAATTTGATAGATTGGCAGTCAGTTGGAGAGAGGGAAAAGTTTGAAGAGTGTCTGATAAAAGTTAATGCTGAAATAGTCAAAATTTATGAGAAGTATATTAATAGTTTAAAACTGAAATTATTGGGTCATGCTCATTTAGATTTAGCTTGGTTATGGGATGTCAAAGAAACTTGGGAAGTGGCGCAACGAACTTTTGAGTCTGTATTGAATTTACAACAAGATTTTCCGGAACTTATTTTCTGTCATTCGACTCCGGCACTATATGAATGGATAGAAATAAATAGACCAGATTTATTTAATAGAATTAAAGCGCAAGTAGAGTTGGGAAAGTGGGAGTTTGTTGGGGGTTTGTGGGTAGAACCAGAGTTAAATACTGTGAGTGGGGAATCAATTGTTCGTCAGGTTTTATATGGTCAAGGTTATTTTTGGGATAAGTTTGGCAGATTTTCTCTTGTAGCTTGGTTGCCGGATAGTTTTGGTTTTTGTTGGCAACTTCCACAAATTCTTCAGGGTGGGGGTATGGAATATTTTGTGACTCAAAAGTTGCGTTGGAATGATTTTATGGAGTTTCCTTTTGAGGTTTTTTGGTGGGAAGGTTTGGATAAAAGTCGAATTTTTAGTTTGATGTTACCGCCGATAGGAGAAAGTATTGATGTTGTAAAGATGGGAAGGTTTGCTTGTGAATGGTTGGTGAAAACTAGTAGAAAAAATGTTTTGTGGTTGCCTGGGGTGGGAGACCATGGTGGGGGTCCGACTAGGGATATGTTGGAGGTGGGGAAAAGATGGCGGGAGTCTGGTTTTTTTCCTTTGTTGGAGTTTACGACTGCTGAGAATTTTTTAGTAGAGTTGGTGGGGGAAGGTTCTGATGATTATCCTGTTTGGGGGGATGAACTTTATTTGGAGTTTCATCGAGGTTGTTATACGACTCATGCTGATCAAAAGAGATGGAACCGTTGTTGTGAGGGTTTGTTGTATGAGGCGGAGTTGTTTGCTGTTTTTGCTTCGGTTGTGACTGGTGCTTTTTATCGGAAGAATGATTTGGAGGTTGCTTGGAAGGGGGTTTTGTTTAATCAGTTTCACGATATTTTGCCTGGTTCGGCTATTTCTGATGTTTATGTGGATGCTAATAATGGTTGGAGGGAGTCTGAACGGTTGGGGTTGGAAATTTTGGATGAGGCGATGGAGGCGATCGCTTCTCATATTGATTTTTGTCCGCCTTTTTCGTTTGATTCTGGTGAAGATGGGATGTTTTATCGGGTTATTGTTTTTAATTCTCTGAATTGGCAACGTTCGGAATTGGTTTCGGTTGCTTTGCCAGCGCCTCCGGAAAAAAAGGATTGTTGGGGTGTGGGGAGTAGGCAGCAGGGAGAGGGTTTGGATATGGATAATTATTCTGCTGGTATGCAAAATGATCGAAATGACTGGCTAGTTTATGACAATGAGGGAAAATTAGTTAGTTCTCAGGTGTCGGATAAGGATTTATTGTTTGTTGCTTCTGATGTACCTGGGGTTGGTTATCGAGTGTTTTGGCTATGTTGCGGGTTTTCTGGTTTGGACAAAAGACTATATATGAGCACACCTATTGCCTATTTTACAGAAAGGATAGCAGAAAAATTTGAGTTTGTCAATACTGTTAGTTTAAATGGTGAAAGATGGCTTTTAGAGAATGATTTATTACGGGTAAAGGTGGAGGGGGAAACGGGAAATTTGGAGAGTATTTTTGACAAGATTAATGAATGGGAAGTTTTGGGAAAAGGGAAGGGGAATGAATTGCAGGCTTTTCAAGATGAGGGTCAATATTGGGATGCTTGGAATATCGATCCAAATTATCAAGAATATCCTTTAGCTGCTGCAAAATTAATAGATATTGGGTGGATGGAAAAAGGAGATTTAAGAAGTTGTCTGCGGGTTATTAGAAGAATAGGAAAGTCTGAGTTTTGTCAGGATTATATTTTGGAGTTTGGTTCTCCACTGCTAAAAATTAAATGTTGGGTAAATTGGCAGGAAAGTCATACTTTAGTTAAAGCTGCTTTTCCTATAAATATAGATACGGATTTTGTTACTTATGAAATTCCTTGTGGAGCAATTAAAAGAATGACTAAGTTTCAGACAGAAAGAGATAAGGCAAAATGGGAAGTTCCTGCTTTACGTTGGGCGGATATTAGTGATGATAATTATGGGGCAAGTTTGCTGAATGATTGTAAGTATGGATATGATGCAAAGTCAGATGAATTACGTTTAACTTTATTAAGGGGTTCGACTTGGCCTGATGAGGAGGCTGATGTGGGAATTCACGAATTTACTTATGCTATTTATCCTCATTTGGGAAGTTGGGAAAGTGCTGGTACTGTGCAACGGGGTTATGAGTTAAATCTGCCTTTGCTTGTTAAGGTAATGCCGTGGATTAGTTCTGAAAAATCTGGTGGAAAGTTGCCACAAACTTATCGTTTCTTGGGTTGGGAAACTGATAATTTAATTTTGATGGCGTTGAAACGGTCAGAGAATAATCAATATTGGATTTTAAGGTGTTATGAATGTTTGGGAAGAGAGGCAATTTTTAAATTGGAAAGTGATGCTGGTTTGGCATTAGGAAAAGTTGTTGATTTGTTGGAACGAGATGTTGCTGAACCTTCTGTTGAGTTTGGGAGTAGAAGTTGTGAAATTTCACCTTGGAAAATAATCAGCTTTACTCTGGATTTTCTGGTGTGATGAATTTGGGGAAACGTTGTGAATTGAGATGAGCGATCGCTTGTCTCTATCAAGGAAAGAGAGGAAAAAGAGAAAACCTATTAGGGGGGAGAATAAAAAGAAAAAAGGACTTAATTGCCCCAATGATATTCACAGAAAGTTTAAATGCAGAAGGATTTGAAGGCTGGTAATCAATATTTTGATCACCCTGATGAGAAATTCCTTGAGTATTAATTATGGATAATGCTCCAATCCATGGCAAAAATATAATTAGAGAAATGGTAGAATAAACAGAGCATCAAGTAATATTCCTCCCCAAATATTCTCCTGATTTAAATAAGATTGAACATGATTTTAGTGCATTAAAGAGAGCCAGAATGTATGGCGATTCACATAAATCTTTAGATGAAATTATTCGTGATTATTGTATAGTTTAATATCTCATTCTTAAGTTAAATAACTATAAATATAGATATAGGTTGGGCAATGCCTGACTTTTGGTTGTGGGAGATGAGAGATTTTTCTCTATTTATCCATAGATAGGTATGGAAGGTGAAATTTTTGGTTGTGGAAGATCAGAGAATTTTCTCCATTTATCTTTTGTCTGAGTCGGGAATTTCTGCTGTGAGGAAAAATCGTCGGTTTTCCTTTACCTCTGGCAGTGAAAATTTCTCTATAAATTATAGATATAGGCATGGAAAGTGAAATTTTTGGCTGTGGGAAGTGTGGGGAAATATCATTTTAATTTTAGATAAAATTTTGACTTTAATCCGAGTAAAAATTGTTGATTACTGAAAAGGGATTGCCAAGAGAATCAAATATTTATTCTAAATTTTATATAGTTATTTTTTTTTGAGTAAAATTTTTTGGAATTAACAATGAGTAATTTTGTAGAAACTGCCAAAGGATTTTATTATCAGAAATATTTAAAAGTCTATGATTAGGGAAAACCTGTAGATATTGAAGTAATTAAAGCCTATGAAAATTTGTCTTTTTATATTCACGGATTAAATATTGAAAAAGCAGAATAACTTCTACAAAAAGAATTTGTTGATGAATATAAGTATCAGTTAAGATTTGCCTTTAGTTTTGAAAACCTTGTAAGTGTTTATGGAGGACTTTATCTAAGTGATTTGCAGAAATTTGATGAGATACCAAAATGCATGGCAGTTGATGGAGAAAATGATTTTGAAGCAACAGTGAATCAACTACCAAATAGTGTTTGGGAATCCTACAAATTTTATCATAAAGCGGAAGAAGGAAACTGGGGTAAAGCTTATAGATTGAGAATAACTATTGAAGGTCAAGATACATTAGTTATTCGTACAACTACTGATGGTGCTGATGGATGGCTTGAAGTATTTGATACTCAAGGAAATAATTTAGCATCAGCTCGTACTAATTATAATGCTATTGCTTGGCGATCAATGTTTCAAATTCGTCAATATTTTCTTACAGGAAACAGATATCTTCCAGAGCTGAGGTAAATTTTTTTGAGCTTTTCATAACTGTATTTTGGCTTGTTGAAAAATATTTTTTTAGAATTGAATTTTTGGAAAATATAATATAGCAGTCGAAGGAAAGGTTAGGACAGATAAAAAGCTTAAAACTCAGACAAAGCAATATTTTTTCTTCTTTCTTTTTCCCTCTTTCTTCTTCAAGATTCAGATAAAATTTATCTAGCGATCGCCTCTTAAGTAAGTGGGTATAAATAAACATAAAACCGAGATATAGTTGCCAGGTTAGTTAAAAAAAGTGCTTACTTAATCCCTACTGTCTAATTTATCATCAACGTTTTCTATTGTTAGATTTTGAAATTTACCTGAAACTCAATAATTATTCTGTTTTTTCTAAAGTAAAATGCTTAACTGATTCTGCTAAATTCTTTGTAATATTCATAATTTTTTGTGAATAATCATACAATTGTGTTGTGACTTGCTCAAATACTTCTATACAAATAACATCTAGAATTTACAATTTACAAGAATTCAACTGAAAATTAATTTTATTCTGTCACTTATGATTAATATAGCAATCTTATTTGAGTTGTGAGAGATTGTAGATTTTAGGGAATAGGGAATAGAGAATAGGGAATACCCAAGTAATAAAATTCTCATAAATCATGCCGGATTGCTGTATCTATATTAACTTCTAAATTAACTTCTAATTCACATATAATTCACATATAATTGTTATTTTAGTGTGAAATTTTCCACAATTTCTGGATGATCTAGTGAAGTTACATCTAATTTATTGCTTGTTTCCTGAAATCCCAAATCCTGTATCTGAATGAATTGGAACAGGCTATATTATGATAAAATCATCATAAATTTAATATCAGAAAATAATTTAGTTAATTTCTCTATGACCGAACATTGAGGGAGGGATACCACTATATTAAGAAACTACAAAGCTGATTTACATTTTGTTACAGTAAATATATAGATTTCTCAAGAGGAAAAAATTCCCTTAATTTAAAGATTATTAACTTAGAGGAAAAATTTATGAATAGATCTTTTCGTGTCGGCAATCTATTTGGTATACCATTTTATATTAACTCATCCTGGTTCCTTGTCTTAGTTCTTGTTACTTTAACTTATAGTAGCAGTCTGGCAGAGCAATTTCCAGAATTGACTGGGATGCTACCATTGATATTAGGATTAATAGCGGCATTATTATTATTTTCTTCTGTTTTAGCTCATGAGTTAGGTCATAGTTTTGTTGCTCTATCTCAAGGAATAGAAGTAAAATCAATTACCTTATTTTTGTTTGGAGGTTTAGCTAGTTTAGATAGAGAATCAAAAACTCCTGGAGAAGCATTTTCGGTGGCAATTGCAGGTCCGTTAGTAAGTATAGTTTTATTTGGTTTATTTACTATAATTAATACATTTACAGCCATCAACGGACCATTAGCTGCAATTCTCCAACTCTTAGCTTACATCAACTTAGTTTTAGCATTATTCAACTTAATTCCTGGCTTACCTCTCGATGGTGGAAACATTCTCAAATCCATTGTTTGGAAAATCACAAATAACCCTTACAAAGGAGTTATTTTTGCTAGTAGAGTAGGTCAAGTATTTGGTTGGTTGGCAATAGTTTCTAGTTTGATTCCTACTTTTTTATCTGGTAGTTTTCCTAATATTTGGAATATTCTAATTGGTTCGTTTTTACTACAAAATGCTGGTCGTTCTGCCCAATATGCAGAAATCCAAGGTACTCTTGCAGACTTAACTGCAGCAGATGCTATTATTCTCGATCGCCCAATTGTTTCAGCTAGTCTTTCTCTACGAGAATTTGTGAATGAATATATAATTGGGAAAGATAGTAGAAAACAGTTTTTAGTTATTAATGAAGTAGATCAGTTAGTAGGAGTAATTAACGTTGATGATTTGAAAGTAGTTAATACCTCTGAGTGGCCTTTAGTTATGGTAAAAGAATTAACGAAACCTGTAATAAATATGGAGACTGTGGTAGCTAAAACTTCTCTTTTAGAAGTAGTTTCTTTATTGGAACAAAAGCAAATTAATGAATTAACTGTTATTGATGAAAACGGTGTTTTAGTTGGGTTAATTGAAAAAGCTTCAATTAGGAGTCTGTTGGAAAACAAAGCTCAGGTAAAATCTGCTTAGGTCAATGGAATAGAAAAATCTTTAATCTGTTAGATCGCGGGAGTCAGGAGTTAGGAGTCAGATGAATGGCTTCTATACCAACTCTTCGCTCATAAATTCTCTTTTTTGTCAAAGGAAAATTTCCTGCAATTGTCTTTTAATTACACTTATTATTCGACTACATTCTTTTTTCAAATTCGTATTATTGGCAGAGAATATATGGTTCGTTCAAAACATAGATATGAATGTGAAATAGGAGTCAGAATGAATGGCTTCTATACCAGTTTTTTGGTCATAAATTTCCTGCAATTGTTTTTTAATTACACTTATTATTCGACTACATTCTTTTTTCAAATTCGTATTATTGGCAGAGAATATGGTGTCGTTCAAAACAAAAATATGAATGTTAAAATTGAAGTTTTCTTGTATATCTAAGCAATCGGGAATAGAGAAAGAGTGAGAAGATTGTAGAATTAGAGAGAAAATTTTTGTTATTGTTAATTAACTAAGGAATGAAAATCAATTCAAACCAGATAAAATTAATTACTTTTAAGAGGTTTTATCAGATCTCAAACATAAATTTCCGGTCTTATTTAATTTACTTTCCTTAGAATATATAATATATAGCAATCAAAGGGAAGGGCGCGGATAGATCAAAAGTTTAAAGTTCAGACAAGACAATATTTTTCCTTCTTCCTTCTTCCTTCTTTTCTCTGCTATGTCTTGAAGACTCAACTCTGTAACTAGCAATCTCCCATTCAAACTTCTTAACTAATTAAAATTTGATTTTATACATTTGAAATAATTCTCCAGGTTGTCGCCTTACTATTTTTCCGCCCATAGCGTCGATCATTTTTTCCCAATTTTCTAAAGGTTCCAAAAATACTTCTGCTCCTAAATAAGTTTCTAAAATTGCCCAATTTTCTGCTAATGGTTGTTCTGGGTTAAGCACATCAAAAACAAAGTTATTTTCAGGTTTAAGAATGCGTTTTACTTCCTTAAGTACTTCTTCCCAATAATCTATGGGATAATAACAACTAAAGCCTGTAGCGATCGCTAAGTCAAACTCATTTGCTTGATAATTTAATTGGTGAGCAGGTCCTAACTCTACTCCTTTAAATAGTTTATAATTTAGTTGAGAGCCTCGATGATTTAGATTATCTCTGGCAATTGTACTAATTTCTTGACCATAAAAAAAAGCTTCCCAATCACGCCAAGGGTAAATCAAAAAACTCACTCCACAGCCAATATCCAAACATTTTTGATTTTTCTTAGGTTTAGCTATTTCCCAAAAAGGTGAAACTATTTTTGCTGTGAGATTACCGGAGGCATAATCATGAAATATTGGCATTGCTTCAATTTCCGAGGGTAACTCAAAAGACTCTCCTCGGTAATCTCGATCAAAGCGACTCTGTACTGCGATGATTTGAGTATGCCAATTATCTAAATTTTTTTGAGCGAACCAGGAAGATTGGTCTCCATCTGAGGACAAGGCAGACTTTTTTTTGGACATTTATTTCTCTATCGTCTAGAACCTTTCAGAGCTTTTGTAAAGTTCTTACGGTAAGATTTGTTACCAATTAATAAAACAGGCCACAATATAGATAATATCAAACGATTCTGAAAGTTCTTGGAAAAGTTCGTCTGTTCAAACCCATTCCAGAATTTCCAGATTCCACCTCCATATACAACCAGTAATAACAGGCCAATTAACGTACTCATGGCACAAAACTCTTAAAAGGTCAATTTTTCAAGTGTAGCCCAATATAATTATGTAATTAATTTTAATTGGACTTTAGGTTTAATATTCATCATATTATTATAACCAATATAGGTAATATAGGTAAGTAGGTGGGTTTCAACAATTAATAATTAATAATTAATAATTACCTCTCCTTGAAAACGGATAGGATTGACTAATCATGAAAATTTTTCTTTATTATCCCCTTAAAAAGGGAGGCGCATACCCACAATTTTTCGGTAAAAAAATATAAAACTGAGGTACAAAATTTCAGACGAGGTGGAAAAAATTGCCTAACTTATATTTTTTCTAAACAATCATTTTCTAGATTAATTTGACCTATAGCGTTTTTATCTGGGATGTGGAGACCAATTGCTATGAAAAAGGTATGGAGGAAATACTAAAGGAGGAAAAAAAGAATTAAATAGTAGCAAAAACAAGGATGTAAGGCGAACGACCGACAAACTATTTTTATTATAAAAATCTCAAATTAGATTTACATCTTAAATAAAAACACTATATATACTTAATGATTACATAATTAAAATTAGATAATATTTTCACAAAATTTTTCTACAGCTATTCCCCTAATAGGAATTGAGGAATAGAAAAGTCATAAAAAATCAGGGAAAAATTTAATTTTTATAATGATTGCTATGTCTAAAATTTATGATTATTCCTGGAGTTTGATTGATTTTGAAAAAAAAATTGAAGTAAAATTTTAGATAAAAAATTTAAACAAAAATTTTGTCAAAGTAAATAAATAAAATTTTAATGACAGTATTGTTTATTTTTAAAACAATACCTGTAGAGGAAATAATTAGTTTTGACCCATTGTTTGTTATCTGACACAATCAGATCAAAGGAGTGTCAATTAGTATGAATGAATGATATATAGCAAGACAAAATCAATAACAAAGGAGGAATTATGCGTGCAGTATTAATGGCAGGAGGTTCCGGAACACGACTCAGACCACTGACCTGCGATCTTCCAAAACCAATGGTACCAATTTTAAATCGCCCAATAGCCGAACATATTATTAATTTATTAAAAAAACATCAAATTAGGGAAATTATTGCTACTTTACATTATTTGCCTGATGTAATGCGTGAATATTTCCAAGATGGCAGTCAATTTGGAGTACAAATGACTTATGCTATAGAGGAAGAACAACCTCTAGGAACTGCTGGTTGTGTGAAAAATATTGCTGAACTTCTCGATGAAACTTTCTTGGTAATTAGTGGAGATACAATTACAGATTTTGATTTAACTACAGCTATAGAATTTCATAAAAAAAATAATTCAAAAGCCACTTTAGTACTAACTCGTGTACCTAATCCTATTGATTTTGGAGTAGTAATTACAGATGAAAAACAGAGGATAAAAAAGTTTCTAGAAAAACCTTCTAGCAGCGAAATATTTTCTGATACTGTTAATACAGGAACCTATATTTTAGAGCCAGAAATTTTAAACTATCTACCAGATAATCAAGAAAGTGATTTCTCGAAAGAATTATTTCCTTTATTGTTAGATAAAAATGAGCCAATGTATGGCTATATAGCAGAAGGTTATTGGTGTGATGTCGGACATTTAGATGCCTATCGGGAAGCTCAATATGATGCACTTCAACATACAGTAAAACTTGATTTTGCTTATCAAGAGCGATCGCCCGGACTTTGGACAGGAGAAAATACTTATATTGACCGGACAGCTAAAGTTGAGACACCAGCTTTAATCGGAGATAACTGTAGAATTGGCCCAAGAGTGCAGATTGAAGCAGGTAGTGTGATTGGAGATAATGTGACAATTGGTGCAGATGCTGATGTGAAGCGGCCAATTATTTGGAATGGAGCACTGGTGGGAGAGGATGCAAATTTAAGAGCTTGTGTAATTTGTCGAGGTGCGCGGATAGACCGTCGTGCTCAGGTATTAGAAGGTGCTGTGGTTGGTTCATTATCTACTGTAGGAGAAGAGGCTCAAATTAGTCCCAATGTTAGAGTATGGCCTAGTAAAAAAGTAGAATCTGGAGCTACCCTGAATATTAATTTGATTTGGGGAACAACTGCTAAGAGAAATTTGTTTGGACAACGAGGGGTGCAGGGATTAGCAAATATAGATATTACTCCAGAATTTGCGGTGAAGTTAGGAGCAGCTTATGGTTCTACTTTAAAACCTGGTTCAACAATATCAGCTTCTCGCGACCAACGCAGTATATCTCGGATGGTTTCTCGGTCTTTAATTGCTGGTTTAATGTCAGTTGGAGTGAACGTAATAAATTTAGAATCTACTGCAATTCCTATTGCCAGAACAATTTTACCAACTATGAATCTTGTAGGTGGTATTCATGTACGTCTTTCTCCTAACCGCTCAGACCAAATATTAATTGAAATCTTTGATTCTCAAGGAATTAATCTTTCTAAAACGAAGGAAAAAAAGATAGAGGGAGCATATTTTAAAGAAGATTTACGGCGAGTACAAATTCCAGAAATTGGCAATGTGGTTTATCGCCATGAAGTATTAGATGCTTATAGCAAAGGCTTTGAAAATCTGCTTAATTCTGAGGCAATTCGCTATAGTAAATCTAAAGTAGTAATTGATTATTGTTATGGTGTTTCTGGAGCAGTATTACCACAATTATTAGCTAAATTTGGTTGTGATGCTGTAGTTTTAAATGCGAGCTTAAAAGAGACTTCTTTAGGGCAAGAAGAAAAAGAGAGTTTATTAGACCAATTAGGTCGGGTGGTAGAAGCTTTACAAGCAAATGTAGGAGTTCAAGTCGCAGCAAATGGAGAACAATTAATATTAGTAGATGAAACTGGTTCTGCTATTCGTGGTGAAATGTTAACTGCACTAATGGTTAATTTGATGTTAACTGCTCATCCACGCAGTTCGGTAGTAGTACCAATAAATGCTTCTGCGGCAGTAGAGCAAATTGCTCGTCGTCACGATAGTCATGTGATTCGGACAAAAGCAAATCCCACGGCATTAATGGAGGCTTGTCAAATTAATCATAATGTGGTATTAGGTGGGAGTGGTGATATGGGATTTATTTTTCCTAAATTACATCCTGGTTTTGATGCAATGTTTTGTATCGCTAAAGTAATAGAAATGTTGACTATTCAAGAGCGCTCTTTAGGACAAATCAGTGCGGATATTCCTGCTGTTACTCATCGTTCCTATAAAGTACGTTGTCCTTGGAAAGTAAAAGGTGCCTTAATGCGGTATTTAGTAGAAACTAATTCTCCAGAAAAATTAGAATTAACTGATGGAGTAAAGATTATTAATCATCAAAATGATAATTGGGTATTAGTTTTACCGGATGCTGGAGAACCCTTAGTAC
Organism: Okeania sp. SIO2F5; assembly: GCF_010692685.1. Classification (NCBI taxonomy): domain Bacteria; kingdom Bacillati; phylum Cyanobacteriota; class Cyanophyceae; order Oscillatoriales; family Microcoleaceae; genus Okeania; species Okeania sp. SIO2F5. The sequence goes on from NZ_JAAHGU010000109.1 coordinate 18,364, forward strand.
ATATTTATGCAGATAGTAACGATCGAGATTGGGTTGATAAAACTTTGAGGGATTACCGCAATACAATTAATGATTTTGTGAATTTATTTATGACTGGGAAGAAACTAAATGCTTGATAGTATGGCAGAAGGAAGAAGGAAGAAGGAAGAAGGAAGAAGGCAGAAGGCAGAAGGGAAAATATGGCTTGTCTGAGTTTTCAGCTTTTGATATGTTCTCACCTTTCCTTCGATTACTATAATTAATTATCAGGAAGAAAGAATAAGAGAAAATATGGCGTTGTCTGAGTTTTCAGCTTTTGATATGTTCTCACCTTTCCTTCGATTACTATAATTAATTATCAGGAAGAAAGAAGAAGGGAAAATATGGCTTTGTCTGAACTTTAAGCTTTTGATATATTCTCACCTTTCCTTCGATTACTATAGCAATCCTAAATCGTTTGTGATAGTTTTATTGCTTCAGTGTTTCTCCCATATCTGTTCCCTGTTTCCTAAAATCTACAATATTTCTAAACTAAAATAAGATTGCTATAATTATCTTGTTTTTGTTTTCCTTTTTTTTGCTAATTTGAAGGGGATTATAATTAAGATTAGGTGAGCAGAAATAAACTCAATATTTGAAGGGCATTATAAGTTAAGATAGGTGAGCAGAAATAAACTCAATATTAGAGGGCGGGTTATTAGAACTCATTGTGCTTAAGTCAAAGGTTTCGGTTAAACCCGCCCCTAAAATTTTTTTACTTATTACTTTTTACTTTGTTCAATTAGTCATAGTTAAAAATTAAAATGAATAGCTGTATATTGATGGTACAAATTATCAAAGATCCAGAACTTCGCTACACAGCAGATGCTCAATTACCAGTAGCAGAAATGATGGTGGAATTTTCTAATTTAGGAGTAGAAAAAAAACCTGCTGTACTAAAAGTAGTAGCATGGAGAGATTTAGCTCAACAAGTTAGTCAACAATACCACGAAGGAGATGTTGTAATTGTGGAAGGTCGCTTGAATATGAATACTATTGAACTACCAGAAGGTTTTAAAGAAAAACGAGCTGAATTAACAGCTTCCAGAATATATCCTGTTAGTCCTGAAGCTATGACTCAAGATGATAGTCAAACATCCAAAAATCAACCTAGTAAAAGAACTGTAACTCAGACACAACCACAAGAGCAAAACTATAATAATGTTGTAGATTTAAAGTCTCGTCGTAGCTCTACTTTCAACGAAGAATCAAAACCAAATATACCAGAAGAGAAATCACCTCCAGACGACTCCGATCCTATACCTTTTTAACTAGCTCTCAGCATTTCAGCACTCAGCTTTGAGTACGAAAGCTTGGGTTTAAATCCCCGACTTCTAGCTTGTCGTTTAATTTGAGGAGGGGTCGCACATCCCCTTGCCGATCAGCTGTTTGTTCCGCATTATAGACCGAAACACTTTTTAACATTAATAGCAAATTAACTCGAATAGCAAATTAACTCGACTCCAAATACTTTAGTAAAAGCAGCAGCTACTTGAGGAAGGACTTCATCTATAGTAATACCAGGAATAAACTCTGCCAGACTACCTACAGATTTATCAGAAATACCACAAGGTACAATTCTGTGAAAACCAACTAAATCTGGACAAACATTTAGAGCAAAACCGTGCATAGTTATCCAACGACTAACTTTAATCCCCATAGCTGCTATTTTTCTTCCCTCTAACCAAACCCCTGTTAAACCTGGATATCTTTCACCATCGAGACCATAGACATCTAACACTTGTAACAATACTTCTTCTAGTTGTCGTAGATACCAATGTAAGTCCTGCTGATAACGTCGTAAATTGAGAATAGGATAACCCACCAGTTGGCCGGGGCAATGATATGTAACTTCCCCACCTCGCTCCACTCGGTAAAGTTCATATTCATTTTGACTGGGATCGAATTTGAGAAAATCTAATGTGGCCCCTTGTCCTAAAGTATAAACTGGTGGATGTTCTAATAATATTAGGACATCAGTCAATTCTGGACAATTACGACGTTGTTGGACAAGTGATTGTTGCCATTCCCAGGCCACTGAGTAACTGATTAATCCTGGACAAATTAAATGGCAAGGGGGAGGTAACTTGGGATTATCTTGAGAAAGCATGTTAGAGAGTTTTGAAGTGGACAATGTGATGAAATACCAATATCTAATAGTTGAGTTATATAGCTAGAGTAGTTAGGAGTCAGTTTGGGTACTGTGAATTATCCAAACAATCAAGGATAAATTTACCCTTGTAAATTTAGCTAAATTCAAGCCAAAAAAATCAAGAAATGTCAAGGGATGCAAAGGATTTTAAAGATAGGATGTTAGGGAGAATACAAAGTGCTACTCTAAATAGTAAATCCCAAACATTAGCGGAGGGAGCTTATGAAGCTTGTTATCCAGGGTAAGAATATAGAAATAACCGATTCCATTCACGAGTATGTTAATCAAAAAATTGAAAAAGCAGTTAGCCATTTTCAACAACTCACTACAGAGGTAGATGTACATCTGTCAGTAGCTCGAAACCCACGGATAAATCCTAAGCAGACAGCAGAAGTAACTATCTACGCTAACGGTACAGTCATTCGTGCCCAAGAAAGTAGCGAGAATTTGTATGCTAGTATTGACTTAGTAGCAGATAAAATTGCACGCCAATTAAGAAAGTATAAAGAAAAGCGTCAATCCAAGGTGAGTAAAGCTAAAACTGTTGAGATGATTGAATCACAACCAGTAGAGCAGGATTTGATTGGCGATCGCCAACCGGAGCTACCTAGTGAAGTAGTACGGACGAAATATTTTGCTATGTCTCCGATGACGGTAGAAGAAGCACTAGAGCAGCTACAATTTATCGATCATGATTTCTATATGTTTTCCAATGCTGCAACAGGCGAAATTAATGTGATCTACAAACGTTATCATCATGGTGGTTATGGTTTAATTCAACCACGACCTACTAATGGTCATAGTAGCAATGGGAAGGCAGCTCATAATACTGATGAAGTAGCAGGTATTGAATCTGCTCAGGTTTAGAATGATATCAGAATTGGAGTTATAGCAGGGAATAGGGAATAGGGAATAGGGAATAGGGAATAGGGAACAGGGGGAAAAATTTTTCCTATCTGAGGTTCATCATCAGTCTATGTCCTAAGCAACTTGTTCCTTGGTATATTCACTAATCTCTGAGTGATTCATTTTAACAATTAGAGCTTACGCAAAAATTCTAATTGCAGGGTGCGTTGCAATGCGCCCTAAACTGCGGTTATGGGATAATAGAGAATTTTGCGTAAGTCTCTGATGAAAGCCTTCTAGCTTCTTGAGGCAGGTATTGCTTTTAATGTTTTTAAAGCTTCTTCAACGTGAGCTTCAAAATTGAGCATAGAGTCAAAGATATGACGGATAATTCCTTCTTTGTCTATGACGTAAGTAACTCTACCCGGCAGTATCCAAAGTGTAGCAGGAACACCATATAATTCTCTGACTTTGTTGCTAGTATCGCTTAAAAGAGTAAAGGGTAAATTATACTTGCTAGCAAATTGTTTGTGAGACTGTTGAGAGTCTCCACTAATACCAATCACTTCAGCACCAGCATCTGTAAAGACTTGATATTTATCTCGAAATGCACAAGCTTCTTTAATGCATCCAGGTGTGTCGTCTTTGGGATAAAAATAAACGACAACATTTTTCTTACCATGGAAGTTAGATAGAGAAACTGGGGTTTCGTCTTGGGATGGTAAGGTAAAATTGGGTGCTCGATCTCCTACTTTAACTGCCATATTTAAGTTTTGAGTCCATTTTTTTTGGACATACATATAATGTTAACTTTTTGTTATATTAGCGTACATTATTAGGATTAGGAAAATTATAGAAGAAGGAAGAGGGAAGAAGGAAAAATTGCGTTCAAGACAGGGAATGAGAAGGAAAGAAGACAAAGAAAGATCGGAGAAAGTTTTTTGTTTAGCTGGCGCACAACGCATCCTATCTCCTGGGTCGGAGCTGCGCTAAGGTTATGCTGGGCAAAAATGTCGCGCAGCGTTAACGCAGTTGTGCGCCAGCAAAACGCAAATGCGACATGTAACGCGGAGCACGGAACGGAGTTCTATCCCTAATTAAGCGGAGATAATAAGTAATTATAGAATAGATAGGATTTGCTGATTAATATCATGTCCGGTAGCATCGTTTGTGTATAGAATTAAGTCACAATTGGAAGAAACCCTTGAACATAAAGGCCTTTTGCCCTCTGCCTTCTTTCCACCAAAGTATAAGTATTCAAGGATACATGATATAACTCTAAAAAGCCTTTATTTGTAAATAATTTAGCCTTTTTACGGAAAAAATGCAAGTTTTTCGTTCCAAAAAGCTGAAAATGTGATAATTTTCAGCAAACCTAGAGAGACAAATATCAGACAATTATTCCTCCTGACTCAGTCCTCCTACCCCCTACAAAAAGACTTTTTCAGCAAACCCTAGATAGAAGTTTACTATTCTTCAGATTTAATTGGCGATCACTTGCTTTGCGTTTTCAATTTGAGTCGATTAATTACTATTATGTTAGTTTAATAAGTAAGGGACTTCCGAGTCAAAAAATATTTCATTGCACTGAATTTAAGGGAGTAGGGGTAGTCCAAAAATTGAATAATTTATTTTTTGCTATTCTCTAATCAAAAGAAGTATTCTTTCCCCCTTTTTAGTCCTTGTAAATCCTATGATATTATCTTAATGGATATGGAAATGCCACAAATGAGTGGGGTAGAAGCTACTTGTTGGATTCGTCAACATTTTCCAGATAGCCAAAAACTTTATATTATCGCCATGACTGCAAATGCAATGGAAGAAGATCGCCAAATTTGTTTAAATTCAGGAATGAATAATTATATTTCTAAACCAGTGAAAATTGACCAGTTAAAATCCGTATTATAACTTGAGTAACGATCGGATGTTTAAATAGAGTAATCAAATTAAGTTTGTAGCTATTTATAGTACTGCTTCTTATATCGGTAGTGGTAAACAAGTAATAATTTTTCTAGTCTACCTTCCGATCATTAAAGGGATGTAAGAACTAATATCCTGACATCTTTAGGACTACCCTTATATCATGTGCCCCCTTCCAGGGGAGCTGCGCTAACGGATAATTAGTAATCAAAAAACTTTCTTCTACTCTTCCCTCCTAACTCCTGATTCATGACTCCCGACTCCTGAGTGCTCTCTCATTATTTATAACTATTCAACCGGACATAATATTACTTCTTCTTTCTAAGTCAAATGAAAAAAAAAGAGTCAAAACCCCTACAATTATTCAGATGGAAGCCGTTGAATGTGGTGCTGCTGCCCTCAGTATCATCCTCGCTTACCACGGTCGCATTGTACCTCTTGCCAAACTCCGACAAGAATGTGGAGTTTCCCGCGATGGCAGCAAAGCATCTAAAATAGTTGGTGCTGCCAGAAATTACGGAATGGAAGCAAATGGTTTCAAAGCAGAAACCCTCGATCAACTTGACGAAATATCTCCCCCCTACATTGTATTTTGGGAATTTAATCATTTCTTAGTCGTAGAAGGATTTAACAAACATCAAGTTTTCCTCAACGACCCTGCTACCGGACCTCGCAAAGTTTCCTGGGATGAATTTGATGAAGGCTTTACCGGAGTTATCCTCACTATCGAACCCGGAGATGAATTTGAAAAAAGTGGTCGTAAACCAAGCATCATCCCATTATTATATCAAAGACTCCGACCATCTTTAGGCGCAATAATTTATTGTATAATAGCAGGCTTTCTGCTAGTAATTCCCGGTTTGACAGTACCAGTATTTAGCCAGATATTTGTTGATAATATTCTTGTGGAAAATCGTACTAACTGGTTGCGTCCCCTAGTTTTGGGAATGACGATCGCCATGATATTACAAACTTTACTGACTTTATTGCGACTACGCTACCTGAGAAAATTAATGATTAAATTATCTGTAGGCATGTCTAGTCAGTTTATGTGGCATATTCTGCGACTACCAGTAGGATTTTATGCTCAAAGATATGCTGGAGAAATTAGCGATCGCGTCAATATCAATAATGAAGTTGCCCAGGTGCTTTCCGGTCAGTTAGCAACTACAGTTATTGATACAGTGATGATAGTATTTTATGGGTTGGTGATGTTTGCCTACGACCACGTACTAACTTTAATCGGAATTAGCTTTGCTGCGGTAAATATCTTAGCCTTGCAGTGGGTATCTCGGCAACGGGTAGATGCCAATATGCGGTTAGTACAAGACGAAGGTAAACTTGCGGGGGCAAGTATTGCGGGGTTGCAAAGTATGGAAACCCTAAAAGCATCGGCGCTGGAGTCAGACTTTTTTTCTCGGTGGTCTGGATATTATGCGAAAACTGTGAATACTCAACAACAGTTGGAAGTGACAAATCAAGCTTTAGAGATTTTACCAACATTTTTATCATCCCTAACATCAGTATTGGTATTAGTCGTAGGTGGTTTGCGAGTCATGGAAGGGGAACTGAGTATTGGAATGTTGGTAGCATTTCAGAGTTTGATGTTAAATTTTCAGGAACCTGTAAATACTTTGGTTGGTTTTAGCAGCACTCTCCAGGAATTAGAAGGAGATTTGAATCGACTTGATGATGTATTGAGTAATGAGACCCAGGAAGAAGCTGAAGGGGAAAAAGAGCAAGTATTTGAAGAATCAAAACTCAAAGGTTATGTAGAATTAAGGAATATTACATTTGGCTATTCACAGGTAGATCCACCTTTAGTCATAGATTTTAATTTGTCGTTGCAACCAGGGCAAAAAATAGCATTAGTTGGTGGTAGTGGTTCGGGAAAATCGACGATCGCCAAATTAATCTGTGGTTTGTATCAACCGTGGGAGGGAGAAATTTTGTTTGATGGTGTTCCCAGAGAGAATATTTCGCCCACAGTATTAACTCATTCTCTGTCGATGGTGGAACAAGAAATATTTTTATTTGGTGGCACGGTGCGCGATAATTTAACTTTGTGGAACCCGACAATATCAACGACTCAACTGATGAAAGCTTGTCAAGATGCCGTTATCCATGAAGCAGTGATGGCATTTCCTGGTGGATACGATGGTGAGTTATTGGAGGGAGGAGCAAACTTAAGTGGGGGTCAAAGACAGAGGTTAGAAATTGCTCGTGCTTTGGTAAATAATCCCACAATATTAGTAATGGATGAGGCAACGAGTGCTTTGGATGCGGAAACAGAGAAAATGATTGTTGATAATTTGCAGAGTCGGGGGTGTAGTTGTATTATTGTGGCGCATCGGTTGAGTACTATTCGTGATTGTGATGAGATTATTGTTTTGGAATATGGCGAGGTGGTGCAGCGCGGTACTCATGAGGAAATGTTGCAGGAAGAGGGAGTGTATCGGGAGTTGATTAGTTCTGAGGGGTAATCAGAGAAATGATCTCATCATGACTTACGGATAGACATACCTGCAGGGTGTTTTGCAACGCACATTATATCACAGAAGTGCGTATAACGCTCTGATTTTGCGTAAATTCTAGTTTAATCAAAAATAATAGGGGTTGCACATTATGGAATGATATTGCCAAAAATTGGTTTAGATTTTGACTAAAAATAACCATTAATTAATCATTCTAGCAATTGATTAATCCACAATCCAATTCAATCAAAAATATCAAATCATT
>NZ_JAAHGU010000011.1:0-41785 GCF_010692685.1 Okeania sp. SIO2F5
TAAACCAAATATATTTGGTTGTTTTGAACCGTATTGCTGGAGCATTAGTAATCTTTTTTGGTCTATTTTTTTCGGTGTTGGGATTCGCAAAGATCTGGCTTTTTCCTCACAGCACCTTACAATTTATGGGCTAGAATTTGTAATCAGCTCGATCAAGTTTATCTTGTAGGGTAGCTTGAACTATGAAACCAATCCACTACAGGCGTTTAATGAAAATGATATATTGTTATATCATGTCCGGATAATTAGTGATAAAAAAACTTTCTCCTTCTTCATTCTTTCTACCCTCCTGTCTCCTGTCTCCTGTCTCCTGACTCCTTCGTCGTTTATTTATAACTGTTCAACCGGACATGATATTAGTATGAGTATTTTTGAAAAACTCGAATCCAATGTACGCACTTACAGCAGATCCTTCCCCGCAGTCTTTGAAAAGGCAAAGAATGCTTTGCTTTACAGTGAAGAAGGCAAAAGATACATTGATTTTTTTGCAGGCGCTGGGAGCCTAAACTACGGACATAATCCCCCGGAAGTAAGTGCGGCCTTGATTGCTTACTTGCAAGAGGATGGCATCCTTCTCAGCTTGGACAAAGAGACCCGCGCTAAAAAAGAGTTTCTCGAACAATTTTCAGATTTAATTCTGACTCCTCGGAATCTTGAATATAGAGTGCAGTTCACTGGTCCCACGGGGGCGAACGCAATTGAGGCTGCTCTAAAACTCAGTCGAACCGTAAAAAAACGGCGTGGCATTATCGCATTTACCAACGCATTCCACGGCCTTACTCAGGGCGCACTGAGTATTACAGGCAACTCATACTATCGGAATAATTTCTCTTTACAGGATGCCTGCGTGAACTTCATGCCCTATGACAACTATTTTGGTCCTGAGCATAATACAGCCTCTTTCTTAAGAAGAATGCTTGAAGATCCAAGCAGTGGCATTGATATACCAGCAGCCATCATCCTGGAAGCAATACAGGCTGAGGGTGGAGTTAATGTTGCCAGCAGGAATTGGCTGGAAGAGATTCAACAGATCTGCATAGACTTTGACATTCTGCTGATTGTAGATGATATCCAAGTGGGTAACGGCAGAAGCGGCTCATTTTTCAGTTTTGAAGATGCTGGAATCAGCCCAGATATTGTAGTGATGGCAAAATCAATCGGTGGTGGACTTCCCATGTCTTTGGTACTCATCAAGCCGGAACATGACCAGTGGAAACCGGGAGAGCATACAGGCACCTTTCGGGGTAACAACTTGGCTTTTGTTGCATCGATATCCTTGTTGAATTATTGGAAAGATGACGGTTTAAAAAATGCGGTAATCAGAAAAAGCCAGATTGTACAAGATAGGCTGCAAAATATAGCCAACCAATACAAAGAGATGAACATGGAAGTTCGAGGGAAGGGATTAATCCAGGGCTTGAAAATTCCTGAAGAGGGCTTTAGCCGCAAAGTATCCAGAAACGCCTTTAAACAGGGGTTGATTATTGAGACTGCCGGATCGTACAATGAGGTTCTAAAGTTGCTGCCGCCTTTAACTATTGAAGATGAGTTGCTCCTTGAAGGTCTCGATATTATTGAAAAATTAGTTAAGCAATCGTTTGAATCACAAGAGGAGGAAGCATGATATTACGTCGTTTGCAAGAGATTATCGGCACCGAACATGAGGTATTTGCTGAGAATAAAAACTGGGTGAGTCGGCAGTTACTCTTGAAAGATGATCAAATGGGATTCTCTTTTCATGACACCATTATATTTGCCAATACAGAAACACATATCTGCTATAAAAATCATGTGGAGGCGTTGTATTGTGTGGAAGGTGAAGGTGAAATAGAAGTTATTGAGAGTGGAAATATTTATAAACTCACCCCTGGTACTCTGTATGCGCTGAATCTACATGACGAGTATTACCTCAGAGCCAGCAAGGATATGCGGATTATATCCGTGTTTAACCCTCCCCTTAGTAGTCCAGAAGTGCATCTCCCGGACGGCTCCTACCAGGCCAATCCGAATGCGCGGCAATTCATAGTAAACCGCAAAAAAGATCGCATGACCTTTGCTTACCTAAATCTTAAAGGACACCCCAGGGGGAATTATATGCTGGATCGCCTAATCCAGGCTGGATTGGAACCTGCCCTCGTGATTGAGGAGTGTTCCGATTTAGCTACGGCAGGTAGGCAGGAACTTGAGAAGCAATTGCAAAAGATTGCAGCGGAAACCCCATTGCCTCGATCCCTGCCAGAGATTCTCGCTGGACGCAATGTTCGCTGTGTCGAGACGGCCAATCATAACGACGCAGAATCTGAAGAACTACTGACAGCGTTGTGCCCAGATTTGATTGTGCTGGGGGATACCCGGATTATCCGCAACAAGAATATCCTAGACATTCCCGATATGGGTATTGTCAATGTGCATCCTGGATATTTGCCGACTGTTAGGGGGAATAATCCCTATCTTTGGTCGATCGTTCACGATCTTCCCCAAGGCGTTACCGTACATTTCATCGACGAAGGGGTGGATAGCGGGCCGATAATTGCAAGACAAAGGTTATATCTACAGCCAAGAGCCACTTACCCACAACTACTGGCTGCTATCAACCGACTGTGCGGAGAACTGTTGGTGGAAGCGCTCTGTTTTCTTAAGGCTGGTGGGGTGCAAAGTTTAGGGCAAGGGAACTTTGAGAATCCCGGTAAGAAAGTGTTTCGTTTATGTCCGCCTGAAATCAAGTCCGCTGCGATTCAAAAGTTGGAGAGCGGCGAGTACCATTTTGAAGCAGTTTAAGAAATATTCAATAATTGATAATTGATAATGGATAATTGATAATTACCTCTCCCTAAAACGGATAGGATTTAATAAAAGGAAAATAAATTCATTGTTTCTCCTTTAAAGGAGAGGCTTTATACCTTTATTTTTCGGTAATTTAGCCCAAGTATTAGCAATTTTACAACAGGGATTAAATTCTTTAGAATATCAAAAGTTTGTCAAAAATTTGAGCAAAAATATTAATTATGATATATAACACTTCCGGAAATCATTACAAAAATATCGCCAAGATTTTCGATAATCTCTGGTCGTACTCTGCTGAATATATTAAATTCACAACTCAAAAAATCATCGAACATCTAGACCTAACTCCCACAGATACTTTGGCAGATATTGGTTGTGGAACAGGAATTTATAGCCAAGAAATTCTCAATCAAATTCAATTACAGCACCCGATTATTTGCGTCGATCCTTCTGCTGAAATGCTAGCAAAAATTCCGGCAAATAGTCGATTAAATCCCATAGAAATGGATGGAGTAAAATTCTCTAAAAACCCAGGAATTTATAACAAAATTTTCTTAAAAGAAGCTATCCATCATATAGAGGAAAAATTTATACTATTCCAGAATTTATATCAAAGATTAACTCCTGGGGGAATTTTTCTATTATTGTTGTGGCCACCTGATATTGAGCATCCTTTATTTACGAAAGCACTAGAGTTGTTTGAAAAAAACCAACCTCGCTATCAAGAAATGATTAATTTACTTCAGCAAGTAGGTTTTGTTGTTGATATGGATATGATTGAATACCCTTTAGAAGTGCCAAAAAATCAGTATTTTGAAATGGTAGAAAATCGTTATATGTCTATGCTTTCTACATTTAATGATACTGAATTGGCAGCAGGTTTAAAGGAAATCGAAGAAAAATATCAGGATAAGTCAGTGTTGAAATTTAACGATCTCATGGTTTTTATAACAGCAACTAAACCTGAGTAGATATTAAGTCAGTTGGGGTGAATGGCCATTCGCCCCTACGTTCTTGCCATGACTAAATTTGAGTAGATATGATATGGTAATCAGCATTACAATGAATAACCATTCCAAAAATCATTACAAAAATATAGCAGCAACTAAGCCTGAGTAGATCTGAAGTCAGTAGGGGTGAAAGGCCATTTGTCCCTATGCTGTTCCTGCCATGACTAAATTTGAGAGGAGCGAGAATGTCTGAAGCATGTGCGTAGATCTGATATGGTAATCAGCTATTTCTGAAAGTACAGTCTCAGCAGGATTAATTTCTACTATGGGTAAGTTTAACCTGTTAGCTCCATACAACAAACTGTCAGATCTGATTAGCCATAACAGCCATATGGCTAATACATATGTTAGCAGTTGGGAACACTAAACGTAGGTTAGCCATCCCAACTACTCGTTGGAACCGAAACCGCCTGTTAACTGCCCAACAACGGTCAAGGTGTCGGTGCGCTTCAACTTCATTGTTATATGCTAGGATCTAGCTAACGCTGTCGAGACCAAAGGAGGACATAACCCTTGACTACTCATGAACCATTTCCACAAGAAGAGCTTGCCAACCGGCTCAAGGCAGTTCGCACCAATATGCTAGAACGCCAACTGGATGGTTTGATCGTAACCATCCCGGAAAATATCTATTATTTAACTGGCCTCGATCACTGGGGCTTCTTCGCTTGCCATGTATTGATTGTGCCTCTAAACGGAGATCTCACAATCGCAGCTCGAGCGATCGAAGAAGCCACTGTTTCGAAACAGGTGCGAAATACTCGATTCGCAGGTCATTCTGATACAGAAGATTCGGGAGAGTTTTTTGCCTCGATAATAAAAAAGGAAGGTCTTGGAAGCGCACGATTAGGTCTCGAAAAAAAGAGCTTGTTCCTGACTGCACATATTGCAGAAAAACTAGTAGAAGGACTCCCGGGTGTTGAATGGTCGGACATCTCATCGCTGATACACGAATTGCGCATGGTTCAGTCGCCTTTGGAACAGAATTACACTCGCCGTGCAGCGATAGCGGCGGATTCTGGCACTTTGGCCGCAACTGAGGCGTTGCATTCCGGTGCCAGTGACTATGAAGTGGCTGCGGAATGTCATCGAGCCATGATACTAGCAGGAAGTGAGTATCCCGGATTTGGGCCGTTTATTCGCTCTACTCGACGCAGGCCGGGTGACGAGCACACTACCTGGCGTGGGGATGTTTTTGAAAACGGCGATTCGGTATTACTCGAGATCGGCGCAGCCTATCGAAAGTATCAGGCCCCCATGGGCCGCCTGGTTTATGTGGGATCAGCACCTGTTATAGCTGAGGAAGCCGCAGAGTTGGCCATTCGAGGAATGCAATCCATCGTCAATGCCATTCAACCAGGGGTCACGGTCGGACACGTTTATGATGCCTGGCATGGCATTGCTGAAGAGGCTGGACTCGGAGATTACCATCGCCATCACTGCGGGTATCTGGTCGGTATTGGATTTCCTCCAAGCTGGACAGGTGGCAGTGCCGTCACAGGAATTCGTAGGTCTGGTGATTTAGTTTTGCGTGCTGGAATGGCTCTTCACCTCCATTCCTGGTTCACGGAAACAGGACGAGGAGATTATTTCATTTCAAATACAGCGCTTCTGACAGATACAGGTTGCGAAATATTGACAAACCGTTCTCCGGAAACCCTACAAATTCGATAATTTGGCGTGGTTCAAAAAAGGGGGTTTTAGGGTAACACTCTCAGCACAAAATAAGCCATCGATCACCCATGACTGAGAGGATCAATGGGGGTCAGGTCAGGTGCGTTGGAAGCGCTTAAAGCCCAATAACTCCAGCCAGTCAGGATTAATTTCTACTATGGGGAAGTTTAACCTCTTAGCTCTATACAAAGGTTTAGTAATGTATGGGTAGTCTCTGGAGATACCGATCAAAAAAATCAGATCAAAGGAAATATTTTCTACTATCTTGAAAGTTTCTTCTGAAGAACTCATATGATCTTCACCAAATAACTCCATATCAGGACGAATTAATCCTCCACAAGCTGGACATATAGGTGGTAACTCCATCGGTTTACTATATCCGGCGAGGAGTTCTTCTGCAGTTGTCTTGTAAGAACAATCTACACAATATAGTTCCGAGAGTTGTCCATGTATTTCAATCAAGTTTTTACTTCCAGCAGCGCGCTCGAATCCGTCTACATTCAGAGTCCATACCCATGTATTGGGTTTCCAAGCCTCAATTTGTGCAATTACCTGATGAGCACGATTGAATTTTGCTTTATAACAAGCTTCTCCAATTTGCCACAGATATTTCCAAGCTACTTCAGGACGAGTTTGTAACATATTGTTACTCATTGCTTCTTCGATTGGTATACCTTCTTGAGTGAGAACACCTTCAAAAAGTGCACCAACACCACGATATGTAGGTAGCCCAGAGTCTGCAGATAAACCCGCTCCAGCAATGAAAAGAATAGAATCTGCCTGGAGAATACAATCAGCGACAGCACTCATAACCTTATCCATTCGTCATATTATTGATATATTTACAAAAAACAGCCTTATAATTTTAGAACATTTCTGGAAATAAACTAAATAACTGGAGTTTAGACTAACCATAGCAGTGCATTATGGCATATTTAGACATTATTTTTTTGTAAACCTTTTCTCTTACTGCACTTTGAGCTGGAATGGGAGCCGTTACACATAATGCTGCTGCTTTCTGTACAAAATCAATAAATTTAACAATCATATTGTTTATGGCAACTCATCAAAAACCTCAACCTATTATCCCCTATCTTCCCTCATACGATTATCAACCAAAACTCTATAACGGCCTTTCTTTGCAAGAAGTAGCTCATTTAAGACGAGAATATATTAACCCAGTGGTTTCCACTTATTATCAAAAACCCATTATGATTGTTGAGGGTGCTATCTGCATCTCACACCAAGATAATCAACAGTATCGATTATATAGTTATTGCGATAATAAGTTAGACCATATCAAACTGCTGCGTAAACTTTACAATCTCTTAGAAAATAATGGATTACTAATTATTTAAATTCAGGGAGAACACAAAGACTATTCAGCAGCAATATCAGAAGATATTACTTACTCTCAAGAAATCAACCATTCAGGTGAGTATATGACAAAGTGGTATACATTTTCCAATGAGGAAAAAATACTTGTCTGTAAAGTTGGTCGTTTTCGATGAAATAGAAATGATTAATTCATTTACTGAAGTCGGGTTTAAGTCTCTAGGGGTCGATCAATCCAATAAGTTTTATATTTTCCAAAGGTAAATATTGTGGTTTTGGTGAATCAAACTATGAATTAAGATATTTGGATGAACCTCCTTGCTACACCTTCTGTGAAACGCCATAATATTATCCGTCCAATATTGTCAACTCTGAGCTATCGTAGTAAAAAAGTCCTTAGTTCATAGTAGATTCTCAAACAATGAAAAAATTTCTGTTTGTCTGCTTATTTTTAATTGGGCTTGGTTGGGCCTTATCTAACTTTACAGGTTTGGCCAATAAAGGAGTCTATGACTCAATTGTGTTAGACTTCCGTGAAGATATCGGAGTTACTAAAATTGTCGATGAAATTAAGACAATCTCCGATGAATACCAAGTCACTCCTCGTCTAAATAGTGAATTTTCATTATCAGATAATGTGTATATTGTCAAGGGTGATCGCCAACTTCTCAAAGAACTAAAAAGCTCTCTAAACAAATATACTGAATACATAGAACCAAACTATGTTTATAGCGCCAATGCTATCATTTTTGAGGACACTAACGGTGTTCCCAACGACCCTATGTACGGGAAACAATGGAACCTCCGCAGCATCAACGTGGAGGAAGCATGGAATGAGACGAAAGGGGACGGCGTAACTGTAGCGGTAATTGATACAGGAGTCACCAGAGTTCCTGACCTGGAAAAAACTAAATTCGTTGCTGGCTACGATTTTGTCAACGACCGGACTTTAGCCACTGACGATAATGGTCACGGCAGTCACGTTGCAGGGACTATTGCCCAATCTACCAATAACGAATATGGCGTAGCAGGTATCGCCTATGAAGCTAGCATCATGCCCTTAAAAGTATTATCTGCTAGTGGTGGCGGTACAGTTTCCGATATTGCCGAATCTATCAAATTTGCTGCTGACAATGGTGCAGATATCATTAATATGAGTCTTGGTGGCGGCGGTGAAAGCCAAATAATGAAAGAAGCGATCGAATATGCTCATAGTAAAGGTGTAGTCATTATTGCTGCTGCGGGCAACGCTGGGCAAAACTCAGCAAGTTATCCCGCTCGTTATCCCCATGTTATCGGCGTTTCTGCTACTGACCCCACTGGAGAAAAAGCTTCCTATTCTAATTTTGGTGCAGGAGTTGATATTTCTGCTCCTGGCGGTTCCACCTCTGGTAAAAATGAAGCTGGTGGTATTTTGCAAGAAACCATTAACCCAGAAAATGGCAAGAGTGTATTTGCTTCCTTCCAAGGGACAAGCATGGCATCTCCCCATGTTGCAGGTGTGGCAGCATTAGTCAAAGCTAGTGGTATTGAAGACCCAGAGGAAATTGCTAACATTCTCAAAAAATCTGCCAGAGTTGTCAAGGAAGACCCACTGAATCATTTTGGAGCAGGTCAGTTGGATGCAGCAGCGGCAGTTAAGTTGGCAATAAGAGGTCAAATCACTTTCCGCGACTTCTTCCGGTGGTTGCATGATAATGGGTATCTCAGTCCTGGTTTTTGGCTTGATGGTGGTGCTGTGGCATTGTTACCGAAGTTGGCAATGGTCTTGGGGTCTTATATATTAGCTTGGTTTCTGCGGAATTATTTCCCTTTCAGTTGGAGTTTCCCTCTCCATACAGGATTAGTTGCTGGTAGCAGTGGGTTATTTTTCCTCCGTGGTTTCTATGTTTTCGACTTACCACAATGGCCGATGCGTGTGATGGGTAGTTCCCTACCTGAAGTCGGTGGAGCTATTCAAGGTAGTGGCATTTTGAATCCCATTTTTGCTAGTGTGTTGATTCCAGCATTGTTAATTGTATTGTTATTAGGAAATCAGCAATGGAAGTGGTTAGCGATCGGTACTACTATTGGTGTTGCTAGTTGTTTGGCTGTGAATGCAGTTGTCGATCCAGCAGTTTGGGGATTAGGTTCTGGTTTTGCTGCTCAAATTTTCCTAGTTGTGAATGCGTTTTTGTGCTTAGGTTTAGCACGTTTGGCAATTAGAACAGAGGACAAATTAGCATGAGTAGTATTACGGTAACTGGTACTGTGGAAAAGAAAGGTTTTGGTACTGGCACTTGGGCATTAGTAACTGAGAATGGTGAAACTTATGAGTTGAAGGATGCTCCTACTGAGCTATGTAAGTCTGACCTGAAGGTAAGCATTACAGGTACGATCCGAGATGATGTGATGACTTTAGCAATGATTGGTCCAGTGTTGGAAGTTGAATCTTTTGAGGTATTAGAATAGTGAATTATAGCAGGTTTCATTTGAGTAAACCACAAGGTAGGGACGTTGCATGCAACGTCTCTACAGGGTTCTCGTTTTTTTAATGTGATTTATTGACCTGAAAACTGCTGTAGTGCCTTTTTTTGAGATTTACAAAAAGCCTGCAATACGGGCTTTTTTTATTGCTTTATTTCTTG
Source organism: Okeania sp. SIO2F5 (assembly GCF_010692685.1). NCBI lineage: Bacteria > Bacillati > Cyanobacteriota > Cyanophyceae > Oscillatoriales > Microcoleaceae > Okeania > Okeania sp. SIO2F5. Next base: position 9,431 of record NZ_JAAHGU010000011.1, read on the forward strand.
AGTAATATCTACTCTTTTATCAAGAAAATAATCCTCGTAAGGTTCTTTAACATTAACCCAAATAGTTTTTGGCATAAACCGAAATAAACGTCGTAGTCCTGAGTCAAGAAAATATTTTTTGTCTCTTTTTGGTTTGCCACTTTTTGTGTAGATACTATCAATAGCTTTATTGAATATTTCGTTTTCTGCCTCAATAACTTCAGCTATACCTTTGAAATAAACACCAAATCCCTCTCCACTCAATGCTGTTGAATCATAAACAACTGCAAAAACCTGCCCATTATTAATAATATTTTGAGAGTGCTGATTTTCTATCCATGATGACCAATAAAATGTGTAATCTTCATCAAAACCATAATAGACAGGTGAGTTCCAAGGGTGTCCTTCTTTATCTACTGTTGCTAAGGTGAGATAGGTAATTTCATTGAGTACCTGTTTTGCTTTTTCAGTGAGTTGATCGATGGGAGATGATATCTGCATTTTTTCAATTTCTCAAATGAATTTCTGGTAGTTGTACATTATACCATCGTCCACTACGACCTTTGCGCGTTATCCAAGCGTTATTAGCAATATTAGTATGATGTTGCTGCTGTTGGCGATACTGGTTAGCTTGGGCATAATAATCATCAGCTTGTGCCTTCAAAACATCAGACTGCTGACGATACTCTTGAATCTTCGCCTCCAAATCAGCAATTTCAGCCTTCACCGCATCAGTCTGAGCAACCAACGTATCCGGAACCACAAGCTGATATTGCAACTTCGTCCGAGCATCAGCAACTTCCTTTTCCGTCCGAGCGATCGCCTCTTCCAATACCCTTAACTTTTCCTCATATTAAGTGCAACTTCATGGAGAAATTGTATTAGGTTTTGCGACTATGTTGGTGATTTTTCTCCATGAATTGGTCATGCTTTTACTCTGAAACATTTCGGTGGTGTTGTGCCGGAGATTGGTTTATTATTTATGTGTTTTATGTCGGTAATGTACACCAGTAATTTTGACTTTTAACTTTTAACTTTTGACTTTTTTTATGGTTAGTTAGCAATTGGATTTAGGAATTTTTACCAGTAATTTTGATTTTTAACTTTTAACTTTTTTATGGTTAATTGGCAATTGGATTTAGGAATTTTTACCAATGATTTTGACTTTTGACTTGATTTGGAGTATAAATCAATGAAAATTCATCAATTTTTACAAGTAGTTGTGGTTAGCTCAATGAAGCACTATGTTATCATTTGCACACTTTTGTTGATGCAATACCTACCAATTCTACTTTAACTATTTTTTCGACGTTTACCTAAAAGTTGAGCTGCGAATATCCCACCCAAAAAACCAAATAAGTGTGCTTCCCAAGAGACATCAGGATCGGAAGGCAAAATACCCCAGATTAAACCACTATAAAGGAAACCAGCAGTTAAGGCGAATATTACTGATAAAATACTGAAGTCAAATAAACTTCGGAGTAGCAAAAACCCGAAATAACCAAAAATTAATCCACTTGCACCAATATGAATAGAATTAGGCGCACCGAAACACCAAATACCTAAACCACTAACTATTATAGTAACGATACTCACAAAGAAAAAATCACCTACTCCCCGTAACATGATTAACCAACCGAGAATAATTAATGGGGCAATATTAGCCATTAAGTGAGCATAACTACCATGCAGAAATGGAGCAAAAAAAATACCACTAAGTCCTATAGAACTTTGAGGATGAATTCCACCATAATAGTTCAATTTTCCTGCTAAAAATTCAGAATTAATAATTTGTACAATCCAAAGAATAGCAATAATACTTCCTAAAATCGTTACTTGGGTATTTATTTTTTCAAATAATTTATTCATTGGTTTCTGGTTATAGTTGACTTATTCTTAGCTATTTTAAACTATAGCGCTACGCGCAAGGCAACAGGCAATAGGCAACAGGGAAATACAAAAGGGTTTGCTGCTTCTATTCATGTCAAACACCTTAATGCGTAGCGCGATGTAATACCAAATTGATAAATGTTTGCTACAAATATCTAGGGTATTTCTTAGGACTCAGGAGTCAGTCCTCAGGAGTTAAAATGAATGACTTTAATACCATTTTTTAGGGCATAAATTATCTTTTTCTCTTGGTGCGCTACCAGGTGCGACTGGCGTCGTCGCGGGGTCGCACCGCTCTCTTGGTCGATTGGATATGGCGAGGAGACCCGTTCTTGCAGACCCGCTCCGAAGATCGCCATCCCACCCTACGGGAAGCTACGCTAACGACCGCTTTGTCAAAGGGACATCTCCTATAAAGTCTTTTTCTCGGTCTTACTATTCGTAACACTCTTTTTTCAAATTGGTATAAGACATCTGGTGGAAATTACACTTATGGATCATTTTTTGTGTCTTTTTTCATAAATTTCTTCCCTGTTGCCTGTTGCCTGTTGCCTGTTGCCTACTTCTGCAAAAAGTCTATTCTTTTTCGGAGATGTCTATAAAACATCTTCAGTCAATAGCTTATTCATTCCTGATTTAGTTGTTTTTTTCTTTCTCGTTTTCTAGTAGCATGAGCAGATTTTAATATTTTTAAGCGATAAGGGTCAACATTAGTTTGCCAATAAACACGATGACCTTTAATTTCTGTACAATTTTCTTCTAAACATTTGAGCCAATTAATTCGGTTTTGAATACTTTTCAAATCATTTAATAGTCCTCTATCTTCTTCTTGTTGTGTGAGTTTAGCAAATTTTTCATAGTCTGGATAATCTGGTGTTACTAAAGCATCTTTTCTATGTAAAATTGGCGGATTATATTCATTTGTATAACTCTGATAACTGACACTTAAATCTCGTAAATCAATGTTCATACTTGTATGCAAAACTGGGTGAGCTTCTGTGTCAAAGTCTGGATAAAATAAATAGGATATTATCGGTAGTTTTGTATGAAATTTAATGATAGTTGCCTCATTTAATCTACCAATTGTACGATTAGCACAACCTTCATAAAGTCGTAATAACGGATCGAGTTTTGCTACAACAGAAACATGAACTAACAGAGAATTAGAAAATTTATAACCAATAGAACTATTTTTACAACATTTACTAATTAATTCAGAATCACCTAAACTAAATAACATTAAATCTGCTAATATACAGGCTTGGTTATAACTACCAAATAAAGCTTTAATATCATTTCTGACTACTTCTGCTAATTGGGAAAATTTAGGACGGTTGCCAAATTTACTCAAGGCTAAATATACTAATAAATCTTGGCGACGTTTATCAGTTATCTGGTCCCATTCTACAGAGTTTGTAGCTTGCATAATTACTCGAAAGGCACGACGAAAACTACCAAATTCTGCAATTAAATCTGCCTCTTCAGCAATTTCTCCTCTGACCGGAAGACGACCGCGATCGCTCATAAAATTCATCAGAGGTATAAGCTGTTCTTCATAATCTACAAACTTCTGATTTTTGGAGTTAATTCTAGGTGTAGATAAACGAGTTTTTAATCGAGATGCTCGAAAGTTTTGCCCCTGTTTTTCATCTTTAAACACAAAGAAAATACCTAAATCTATAGGTATAGAATCTACATTCAAAACTTGGTCAATATAAGACTTTAATTCTTCTTGTTCATAATATTTTTGAAAAGTATTACGAGCTGTAATTATGCCATCTCCATAACCAAGTTTACCCTGGTTTTTATGGTCATCAATTAATACCATAGCGGAAACAATTAAAACTTGTTTAGTCAACTTCCAGGCTTTAATCAAAGCCTCCCTACGTTCTGCTAAAGATTCAATTACATTAATTACATAACCAAGATTAACAATATCAGCAGCAATACAAGTATTATCGGGCAAATAATAGGGGTCCCATCCTGAACTTTGATAACCTTTTTGAGCAATCTGTTTAATATCCCCACCGTAACCACAACCATAATCAAAAAAAGTTGTACCTTCTGTAAATAGATTTGCTTCTAAACCCAAACGTACTGGTTTAGAAATTTGTTTACGGGCGATCGCTGCTTTGTGGCGTTCTATTTTGGGAATTGGTATTTCAATAGTATGTTGAATTACATGATGGTCTTTAATTTCAATTCCATGATTTTTTAGGTGTGTGAACCATCCTTGACGAGTACCAATTAAACGAGTATTATCTAACAGTCCTAATTTCACTTCAGCACTGGTCAGTTGAGCAAATTTTTGGTAGTGGGGATAGTCAGTATTCACAAAGGTTTCTTTGCGATGCAGTACAGGGGGGTTTTTACTATTGTGGTAGTTTCTATAATCAACTTTTCCACTATTCATGTTAATAGAAATGCTAGTTTTTAAAGCTGGATGGGGGTCAATATCGAAGTCTGGATAGTGGAGATAAGAAATTGTGGGTTTATCAAAGTTAAATTTAATTAATGTGGTGATTTTTGTATCATCTTTCTGCTGAGAAACTGCTTTTAGATATAAACGATGAGCTAAATTTTCGTAGAGTTGTAGTAAAGGATGAAGTTGTGCCACTGCAGAGATATGAATATAAAAAGCGGTTGGTAATTTTTTGCCTATTGTGCTTTGTTGACAGTATTTTTTTATTGCACCAGGTTGGTAAATTTCTAGGAATATCTGGTTAGCATATTCACAGGCAGATTGATAAGTTAAAAAGTATTTTTGTATGTCGTCTATAATTGTCTGAGACAGGTCTGTTTCTAATTTAATTTTGGGTAATATTTGGAAGTCTTCTATATTTAAAGCCAGATATAGTAAAAGTTCAGAGCAACGTTTTTCTTGAAAATTATCTTCATCTTCCATTGCTAAAATATCTCTAATGCTATTTGGATAAATATTTGCTAGAAATCTCTCTTTCCTGTTTTCTATCAAAATTAGGTATTAGGTGTTAGGTATTAGGTATTATACCAAGCATGGAAAAAGAATGTTACAAATAATAAGGGCAGTTAAAAGACACATGCAAGAGATGTCCCTTGGAATAAAAAGATAAATTCCGACCTAATAAATGGTATTAAAGCTATTCATTCTGACCACTGACGACTGACGACGGACTCCTTAAGAAATAACCTAGTTATTTGTAGCAAATATTTATCAAATTGGTATTATACCAATTTTATGTGAGGTGGCACAGAATTATTTTTTCCTTCTTCCTTCTCTCCTAGATAACTAAAGCCTTCTTCCTTCTGCCTTCTGCCTTCTTGAATAACTTGTCTATCTCGATCTACAGTCAACTCTGATTAAAATATTATTCTATGAAACTTAGAAATTAATTTGGTATTAAAATACAAAATATTTGTTTTCTACCCGCTGTTGCCTGTTGCCTTTGTCTAATTAATTATTAAGTGGAAAATAAATAAGCATTTTATTTAACCAATTTATAGGAAAGAAATAGAGTTTTAAAACTCACAAAATCAATCATTTTTCCTACATTTTTTTTCAAAATATCTTGCCTATTCCCTGTTCCCTGTTCCCTACTAATTTATTTAGAGTATTTTTCAATCTGTTAAACTACAAAATATTTGTTTTCTACATGCTTTTGGCTGTTGCCTTTGTCTAATTAATTATTAAGTGGAAAATAAATAAGCATTTTATTTAACCAATTTATAGGAAAGAAATAGAGTTTTAAAACTCACAAAATCAATCATTTTCTGTACCTTAGTTTCTCAAAATATCTTGCCTACTCCCTATTCCCTGTTCCCCATCCCAGAAAAAAATTTATATCTTTTTCACGTCTATGCCTATTATTAATTGTTGAAAAAATTGCATTAACTCCACATTCCTACATTCTGTGGCTGTTCATCAGAAGTTAGTATGGAGTAAGCTGAGGGTTGAGAAATAGGATCGACAGCTTCATATAACTCTTCTTCAGTTTCTGTAAAAAATTCTAAACGAAATTTTACTTTTCCTTTTCTCCAATAATCACCAGGTCTTAATAATTGACATTCTAGCCCATCATCAAATAAATTTTCCGACTCCAACCTAGCTAAAATCATCGTTATATATTCACTGACTTGAAATGTACATTGAAACATCAAAAGACTAGCACTTGTAGACAAAACATCATCATTATTTAGTAAAGTCACTTCAGTTTCCATATTTAATTATCCTAGATTTATTTTTAACGAAGAAAGGAAGTTAATTTAAAAAGTGATTTAAAAAACGAGAATAAGAAATCTTATTACCTACATTCCGCACTTCAAAGCCTAGTATAAAAGGCAATTAGTCAGTAGTCATTATTCATCAATCATTAGTCAGTAGGGTAATGATGCTGGCTAATTATCTGGCTCCATCAAATATTTATGCTTAATTTATTCCTCATAATTTGGCTCCAGTCTCAGTTAAATTATGAGGATTTATAGAGTATAAATACTGAGCAACCCACTGATGTCTGTGGTACTTTTTATGTGACAAATTGACCTGTAGAATCTGAGTAATAATAACTGCTTCCTACTCCCGACTCTTTACTTTCCTCCTTTCTCTTTATTCTTCCTTTCTTACTGAATGCTGCGCCTTCATTTCTCGTAGCTAAACGAGTAAAGCAATTTAAAAAAACCATCCATAGGAATGTAAACCTTTACCCAAAAGATTTACTCCTAAATAACATACCCAGACTACAACAAATCCGGTAGCAGCCAAAATAGCAGGTCGTCGTCCTTGCCATCCTCTAGTAATACGGGCATGGAGATAGGCAGCAAATACCAACCAAGTAATCAAAGCCCAAGTTTCCTTCGGGTCCCAACTCCAATAAGAACCCCAAGCTTCATTTGCCCAAACTGCTCCAGCAATAATCCCAATAGTCAGTAAAGGAAATCCTAAGCCAATAATACGATAACTAATATTATCTAAAGTTTGGGCAATACTCAAACGTTGAGGAGAAAGAGTTACTTCTGTCTCAACTGCTTGAGTAGGTCTAGCCATTTCTAAGACAGCAGTTTGCCTGTGGCCATTTGTTGTAGATAGAGGAGAAGATTGATGGTTGTCCTCAATTTGATTCAGACTAGCTCCCTCTGTTTGAAGTTGCAAATTTTTTGAGAGCTTCACAGAATGATTATTTCTATAAGAACGAGTGCCAAAGGAACTGCCACTAAGTTCTACTTTTTGGCCACTGGTAACAATGAGAAAAGCGATCGCCAGTAAAGACCCCACCATCAAAGTTGCATAGCTCAACATCATGACACTGACGTGCATCATCAACCAATTAGATTTTAGAGCAGGCACAAGAGGTTCTGATAACTGCATACCGGAGGGCAAAGTTAGGGCCGCAAAAGCAGTAATACCCATTGCCAAGGGAGATGTAAAAACTCCCACCAGGCGACTTCCACTCATATTTTCGGCTATGAGGTGAATAGTAGTAAGTCCCCAAGTCAGGAAAAATAGAGATTCGTACAAATTACTAATGGGAAAATAGCCAGCTTCTAGCCAACGTGCTCCTAATAGGGTTGCAATACAGAGATTAGCGGTCGCCATTCCGGTAGAACCCAAGACCGAGAGATAGGGGATACGAGGAAAAGCGGCACTTACCCAATAAATTAGCATTGTGGCAAACAAGATGGCAAACGAGATATTGTCCAATGAATTTTGGAGTCTGACTAGATCCATTTATTTTTCTCCAATGATGTATTTCAGTTTATTTATATTCTCGATCCTAACGACTATTGGCAAGGTTAAGAAAATATCAAGTATCTTAGTATAGCTATCTATAATATCGAGACTGAATATTAATCTAAAATAATAATCACCCAATTGGATGAACCAGTTGAAGGATGTGGTTTTTCAGGAGTTAGGAGATGATGAAGTTGTAGATAACTAAGGGTCTTGAACCATGTCTTATCTCAACTTCAGCCAAGTCAACACTAGAAACCAAGAAGTTTATTCTCAGCTTTCAGAAGCAATTTATTTAGTTAGATATAGCAAAGCAAGCATCAGAAGATGCCACAGCTCTTCATTCAATTCAAACAACTATTGAACAATTAATTAATTTACGAAATCCTGTTGGTTCAGGAGAGCTTTGAATCTATAAAATACCTATAAAAAAAAATTATTACACCAATTCAATTTTGGTGGAGTAAGGCAGATAATAATATGATTCTACAACAAGTGCCAAATTATTCCTGCCTTTCTCCGTTTTAATCTTTTATAATTTCTTGATAATTTCAGGTTTAAATCACTTCTTAAACTGACAAGCGATCGCCTTGATTCTGACTCGCAAATCACGCAAATTTTACGATGTAATATAGCTAAATAATGCCTTAATCAAATATTTTTTATTTCTACTTTCCCTATGGAAATTTGACTCACAATTTGGTGGAGTATCAGGAATAAACTTGAGACTGAAAACTTGACTTCAAGATATTCATTTAGAGACTCATCATCAAATATACAAATTAATTAATTTTGCGTCACTACTTAAACATCTACTTCCTAAACACAAGGTCAACTCATACATTTACTTTTTTACTGATTCAATGTAAAATCCTATATCATTTTAGTTTAGCGGAAAATTAAGAGCGATCGCCGATTATGAAATCTCAAATTTTAACTATAAAAAAAAAAGGCACAACAATTCAAAATCTTCAAGTTACAAAAGTAGTTGATGGTGACACAATCAAAGTTTTATTAAACGATAAACGAGAATTTATCAGAATGGATTATGTTGATGCTGAAGAAAGCTATTCTGAATATTCCAAACCAGTGACAGACATGGGTAAAGCAGCATCAGAAATGGCAATAAAATATTTCATATTACCTGACGGTGAACTTGCTCAAGTCGATCTTGAATTTGATACAAACGACCCTGTAGAAAATTGTTTAGAAAAATATCGCGACCATCAAGGTCGTTTAATAGCTTATGTAAATAAAAATGGAGAAAACTTTAATATTAAACTAATTAGAGAAGGCTGGAGTCCCTATTTTATTAAATATGGGAATTCTAGACTTTATCATCAAGAAATGATAGCTGCAGAAATAGAAGCTCAAGCTAATAATCTTGGTGTTTGGAATCCTCAAGTAAATCGAGGTAAACGTAAAAGAAATTATAATTTGCTAGTACCTTGGTGGTCATTAAGAGCTTCCATTGTAGATAATTATCGTACCTATGGAATAGCTTCTGGAGTTCTAGAAGTGAGATTAGATTTTCCCAAGATTTTAGCAGCAGCAAGAGCTGAAGAATATGTAACAGTTTTCTATGATTTACAGGGAGGAGTTTCTAAGTGGTTAGATAATGGTGCTTTAATTTATGATGGAACTAAAGACCATCGTTTAAAATTATGGATTCCAAATACTAATACTGAAGAAATGAAGCCATTATTACAACTATTAAAAAATCGTTACTTTGGTTTAGGTAGAGGATATGTTTATATCACTGGGCAACTACATATGTATAGAGATAAACCAGAAATTATTCTTTCTGGAATAAACCAATTATCAGATTTTCCACCTACAGTATGAGGGGGTTAACGAAGTCAGAAGTCAGATAGGGGAGCCGTCGGATTGGCGACGTACAGAAGTTAACCCACCCCTAACCCCTCCCAGGAGGGGGATGCGTGAGCAACTCTCCAAAAATATTTGGCCTTAAAAGGCGAGGTTCGCAACCCATATTATTTTGATAAAAACTATGATTTTAAGCATTCCGCAGGAAAGCAGAAGGCTTGAAATACTTAATTTTCTTTTCTCTTGGTCAAGTAAGATGCTTGAATACTATCTTTTTCTTACTCACATTTAAGCGCCTTTAAAATTTTAGGACTACTAATTTACTTGACTGGGTATAGAAGTTTAATAAATAAGGGCGCATTCATTAAAAAAAGTAGCAAAATTGACCGCTAATAGCTGTTTGCGCAGCATTCCGCAGGAAACGCCTAAAATATTCTTCAACTGTTATTAACCGTTCAGCAAAATTTTTATCTAATAGACATCTCCAGAAAATAAACTTGCTCTTTATTTAAGATAAGCTAGAGTTATAAAAGTCACTGAAAAATCATTTTTCGTAATCTTTGGCCGTGAACATCTATTCCCTGTTCTCTGTTCCCTAATGTGTGCAAAAAGTCTATATCTTTTTAACCAGAGGTTTAATAATTATTATTTACCGAATAATTAAGGTTTAAAGCCTCTCCTTTAAAGGAGAAACAAGAAAAAATTTTCATGATTAGTCAATCCTCTTCTTTTCAAGGAGAGGAAATAATTAATAATTAATAATTAATTATTAATTGTTGAATTTAGCCCTCATATTGAGTTAATATTTCTACACCTGTTTCAGTAACAGCAACAGTATGCTCAAATTGTGCAGATAATTTACCATCCTTAGTAATAGCAGTCCAACCGTCGTCAAGTACCTTTGCTTCCCAAGTACCTTCATTAATCATCGGTTCAATAGTAAATACCATTCCAGCCCGCAACTTTTTCCCTTTTCCTCTGGTACCATAATGAGGAATCTGTGGTGCAGTGTGGAAAATATTGCTCACACCATGACCAACAAAATCTCTAACTACAGAAAAACCTTCTGCTTCAGCATATTCTTGAATAGCAGCTCCAATATCCCCAATTTTATTTCCAGGTTTAACTTCAGCAATGCCTAAATACATAGATTTTTCTGTAACTTCAACTAATTTTTTAGCCAATGGAGAAGGTTCACCTACGAAAAAAGTTTTAGAAGTATCCCCATGATAACCATCAAGAATTGGAGTCACATCAATGTTAATAATATCTCCCTCTTTTAAGATTTGTTTTTTGTTAGGAATACCGTGACAAACTACCTCATTAATACTCGTACAGATAGACTTAGGAAAACCATGATAACCAAGGGGAGCGCTACGAGCGCCATGAGCTTGCGTCCAACGTTCTGCTTCTTCATCTAATTCTAGAGTGCTTACTCCAGGCTTGACAAGAGGTTCAAGATGATGTAATAATTCTGCAGCCAAACGTCCTGCCCGACGCATTTTTTCTATTTCTCTTTTTGATAATAAAACGATAGTTTCAGTTGCCATTGGTTATTTGATTAATCCTGTAAGCTATACGGTTGATAGACATAGCTTACTTTAGCATATAAATAGCGACGGAGTTCTCAGGAGTCAGGAGTCAGGAGGAAAAAAGAAGAAAGTTTTTTATCTAAGATTTACGCAGTACAACCTATTTTCCTCATTGTGACTGACAGGGAAGCAATCTCAAATCCTAATTTTTCCTACATCATGGGTAATATCATGTCCGGATAATTAGTTATAAAAAAACTTTCTCCTTCAACTCCAGTTGTTCTTCTTTATTCCCTCTTTCCTCTTTCCTGCTGACTTCCCCTCCACCGGAGGGGTTAGGGGTGGGTTGACTCCTGAGGACTCCGTAGTTATTTATTTATCACTGTTTAACCAGACATGATATAAGTCCTGATACAGTTATCGCAACCTCTACTTCTATTAATTTTATATATAATAGACATCTCTAAAAATCAAAAATAAAATCAATTATTACCCATAAATTATCAATTACTCCCCTCCACCGGAGGGGTTAGGGGTGGGTTCCCTGTTCCCTGTTCCCTGTTCCCTCTTTTCTGGAAAATTATCTGATGTCTCATCATCATAAAAGCGATAAAACAAAGGCTCATCTTTAAAATTATGTTCGTCTAAAACATGATGAATTATGCCCTGTTCTAACATTAATTGACCCATTAAAATAGCTTCTTCCCGAGTAGCTCGTTCGTGAATCATTAGCCACTCTACCGCATCCGAACCAAAAAATACATTTTGAAATTTCTTAAATTGAAATTTGCGGTCTTTGATAGAAACTCCGTTAGCTCCACGCATGGCAGTGGCGATCGCCCCCCAGTCGTACTCTTCTTTGATAGCAGGTGGCTCGATAGATGGAATTTCTTCAGGTTGGGATTGATATTCTACAGGAGTTTGCGACCGCAACCAAGCATAGATTTCTGGGTCGAGGTCTTTGATATGTAAGTCTTGTTGAGGACGAGCTACTTCTACTCCATACTTTCGCAAATATCTTTCTATTTGGTTATAGAGGTGGGTTCTCACCTTTGGTTGCTTGAGAGGGTCGCGGATAAAAGCTACTACCCGAAACTGTAACCCATCCTCTGCATATTCCCGAAATTTTACTTTGGGGGGTGGATGACGGAGAATATCTGGATGTTCTACTTGAGCTGAAGCAAGCAAAACTTTGTAGACAAAATCAATATCTGTTCCATGAGGAACTTTCACATAAGTTTTCACCCTAGTTATACCACTGCGGTTCCAGTTGAGGACTTCCCCTTCAATAAACCGAGAGTTGGGAATGGTAATAATGTAGCGTTCGATATTAGAAATATCAGTTGTTCTGGCACCGATACGTTGGACTAAACCTTGAAATTCTCCAACTTGAACTAATTCTCCAACTTTTACCGGACGAGCGACAATTAAAATTAACCCACATATGAAGTCTTTGACAATATTTTGTAATCCAAAACCAATTCCCACTCCGAGCGCTCCAAGCAAAATAGCTAGAGACTGAAAGTCTACTCCTCCAGCATTAAGAATTAAAACCGCTCCTACAGAAAGCAGTCCGTATTGGACAAAAAAAGCGATCGTGTCTTGGTGGCTGCGTTCAGCTTCTGTAAGGGGGAGGAAGCGAGATTTGAGGATTCTTACAAACCAGCTTACCCCTACCCAAAGTGCGACTATAGTTAGGGCGATAGTTAATATTCTGGTTAGGGAAATGCTTTCTTCTCCCAGTTGAAACATTCTAGAATTAAATGTACTGTCTAGAAGTTTGAAAGCTTCATAAAACCAAGCTCTAGTTATGGGAAATAGTTGAATTCCATACTTGATAAATGTTGCCCATACTCCCACTTGCAATAATAGTAAACCTAATAGTTGTAGGGAGTTCCAGCGTCTCTGAGGATTTTGTAGTTTCTGGCGTTGAATGTAACGAAATAGTAATACGAGTCCCCCCTGAAGTAACAGAGTAATCAAAAAGGCAATTATCAGCTTTTTGACTGCCCAACGGGTATAAGCAGGGGTGCGTTCCCGCCAACTTTGATTTAAACCCTGCTGGAGTTTTTCCTGCCACATTTGTACCTGCATCTCTGAGTACATGGAGTTGAGGACATCCGCTTCTGTCACCTGCATTAAGGGGCGACTATCGATTTTCAATACCACTTCTTGATTAGAGCGGATTACTTTTATCTGTGGTGGTGTTCCTCGTTGGATACTCTCAGCTAAGGCTGATTTCAGAGTTGATGTCATTAATGCGGCTCTCTCCTGGGCAGTCACTTTTTCAAAAGGGCCAATTTCTAAAAGTTCTCGACCATCTAATACTACGGGAGCTTTTACACTTGTTGCATCTTCTGCTAGGACGGGAGAGAATAGAAATATTGATAGTAAACAGATGCACAGTGCCAGAATTAACCTAAACCCATATTTCTGAAGTTTTGAGACATAGTTGAAGGAAGAAGGAAGAAGGTTGATATTTCGTTGTTTTAGATGTTCCATAAGTCAAATTAAGGAAGGAGGAAGGCTTTAGTTATCTAGGATAAAGGAAGAAGGAAGAAGGTTGATATTTCGTTGTTTTAGATGTTCCATAAGTCAAATTAAGGAAGGAGGAAGGCTTTAGTTATCTAGGATAAAGGAAGAAGGAAGAAGGTTGATATTTCGTTGTTTTAGATGTTCCATAAGTCAAATTAAGGAAGGAGGAGGAAGGAGGAAGGCTTTAGTTATCTAGGATAGAAGATTAAATAATATTAGGTTGTTTAAACTATTCCATAAGTCAAATATAGTAATGCTACTGCTATATCTTATAGCAAAGAAAAAGGGAAAAGTGGATGAAGAGAGTCTTCGACAAGTGACTTGTCTAGATGCTGGTGCATTGTAATGGTGGTCTATTGTAATTATTTTGCTCAAGGACAAAAACAGTGGGAGCAAGATGCTCCCACTACCGTGTCTGGTAACAAAGATTATTACAATCTACCAGATTTATGTTTCAATTAATCTAGCAGAACTAAAGCTAAAATAGTTAGATAATTTATGTTTGAACTGAGATAAAGTAAGCCAATCAAAATTAATTATGTACTGCTAATTAAGCCTATTAAATCAAAACAGCAAATCTGAATTTTTTACCAATCTATGCACAAAAAATTATATGAAAAAATCAATACTATATTTGACGGTTCTAATCATCTGTGGGTGCCGTGACTTATCTACTACTGAAAATCCATTAAACTTGCCTACCACATCACCTACTCCTACCTTTGTAGAATGCCCACAAAAACCAATAATTCGTCTGGATAAAACAGACGCTAAATCTTTATCTTTAACTGAAAATATTATTACTATATCCGATACTGTTAACTCTGAAAAACAACTTAGCTATAAATTCTATGCTAGAAGGGGTAAAGATTTTAACTATAGAATTACCAGCAATGTTTGTATTTGGATATTTGCCCCAGATACGAAACTATTACAACGTCGAGAATTAATCATCGCTGAACAGAGGGATTCACCAATTTCTGGAGAACAAATGTCTATCGATCTACCTCTAACAGGAGAATATATTGTACAAGTGTCAAGCCCTAGTGAATCTACAGAATTCAACCTAGAAATGAGTTTAGGAGATTTACCAACACCAGAACCTTCTACAGTTAATATAGACGAAACTTCATCAACGTCAAAATCAGAAACAACACCTCAAGAATCTACTCCTAAAACTTCTAGTGAAGCAGCAGTAAAAAATTATTATTCTAATCTTAATCAAGGTAAATATGAGCAAGCTTGGAATCAACTATCAACAAGTTTTCAAGATAATCAACAACTACATCCAGATGGTTATAATTCCTATTATGACTGGTGGACAGGAATTAATAATATTGCTATTCAAGATGTTAAGCAGGTCAGCACAAGTACAGAAACGGCTACAGTAAATGCTCTGGTAAAATATACAAAAAAATCAGGAGAAAATATTGCTCAATCTCTGGAGTTATTTTTAGTTTGGAATTCTACAGATAACAAATGGAATATAGATACAGTTAGCCTAAATTAGTTAGAATTATTATGGTAGAATATTCTTTGACTCTCACAAACAAAAATACTAATCAAATATCTAGATATATTCTAGACTTAGAAGAATATTATGAAAATCAGCCTGCCAGTTTTTTTACCCCAATAGTATGCAATAAAATTAGAAATGAACTACAAAGTCAAGGTAGCTTTCACATTAATGATATGTACTTACAAATAATTATCAAAACATGGATTCAAGATATCAAAGAAGGATATAGAGATAGTAATGTTGTTCTAGATTTACCTAAAATTAATCATCGGAATATTAACAGTCTCAAAGAATCAGGAAATCAAGAAATTCCCCAACTTATTTATCCAGATTTATCTGATATAGAACCAAAAATTGGCGCCTTACCCCCCCTAGACTTTTCTTAAAGAAAGAAGGAAGGAGCAAGAAGGAAGAAGGTAGATTAAGTAGGGTGTGTGACGAGACCCTTACCGTTCTGGAATAATGGTCGATTTTATTGTCACGCACCGCGTGCTGTGGGATGGTGCTACAGGATCTAATATTTATTTGACAAGCGCTCTCTAAAGTAATATCAAGTCTCATTAATTAGCCATAATAAAAATGTTCTTCTTTTGAGAGAAAATATTTTTTCGGTGCGGAATGCGGAGCAAACAAATTTCCCCTGCTTCCCTGCTCCCTGCTCCCTACTCCCTACTCCCTAAATTTTTCCGGGTTATTCAAAGAGAGATGATATAAGAAAGAATGAAGGAGCAAAAAGGAAGAAGGTAGTTAGCTCAAGACTGTTACTAAACAAAAACATCAAATTAAAAATTATGTTGTAGAAAGGGAGTTAAAATAAATTTATTTTTGAGGAGGATTATGGCTATTAATTGTAATGTATGTTTCTACGATAGAAATTCCGACAAAAATAAATTTTGCGAAGTTTGTGGTTCAGAAATACAACCATCAATTACTTTGTTTGAGGCTGGAGAAAAAGGTATTCAAGAGGGAGAAAAACAAACTGTTTTACAAACATATGAACGGATAGTAAATTCTCATCAAAGGATTAATAAAAATATTAATCAAAATATTAATAATAATCCTGTTACTCCACCTGTTTATACAAATATTCAAACTAGCTCACCTCCAACTCTAGAAACTGCTAAAAAAGCAAATATTTTACCTAAAAATTCTGCTAATCCTACTCTGATTACTGGAACAATTGCTAAACTTATTCCGAAACAAGTAGGTTCCCCTGTACCAGAATTTATTATCGATAGTAACAATGCTCTTATTGGCAAATTTGACCCGAATATCGGTCCTGTAGAAATTGATTTAGATGGATTTTATGGAGATGAAACAGTTTCTTCTACTCATGCAGAAATCTATTTTGAAAATAATCAATGGCAGATTAAAGACATGGGTTCTACTCATGGTATTTATATTAAACCTACAGGTAAAACTAGGTTTGGATACCGGACTAATAAACCAGAAATTTTAAACTCAGGAGATGAAATTGCTATAGGTAAAATTCGGTTACTATTTTTGATTATTTAATTTAGAAGTCAGTCCTCAGGAGTCAGGAGTCGTATGGGAATGGCTTCAATACCATTTTTTAGGTCATAATTCTCTTTTTTATCAAAGAGACATCTCCTGCAAAGTAGGGGCGTTAGCGGCAGCTCTGCGTTAGCAAATGGCCATTCGCCCTTACCAAATAATTAAGGTTTAAAGCCTCTCCTTTAAAGGATAAAAAAGCGGTCGTTAGCGAAGCTTCCCGTAGGGTAGGATGGCGTTTGCTACCGCAAAGCTTTCCGTTCCGGAATGCTACCGCAAATGCTAACAGCGGAGCGACTCTGATAATGGTACTTAGACATTTTTTGGTAGGAAAAATGCGTCAAAGTCAGTCTAGACAAGGGAATTACGTCAAAGCCTTAAAAATGGCTAGAACCCTTAGTAACTCAGGATTTATGCCTTTTCGACGTGAAAACCTCTACCCATCTATATCTGAGCCTATTTTCTGCCTTTATTTTATGTAAGTCCCAATGAGAGCGGGTCTCGGAGCTGGCCGACCATCGACCAAGAAAAGAAAAAATTTTCCTTTTATTCAACCCTCTTCTTTTCAAACAGAGGTAATAATTAATTATTAATTATTAATTATTAATTATTAATTGTTGAAGCCTTCCTTCTTCCCTCTTCCTTCCTCAATAAAATAAGGATACAAAAATGTCGATCAACTGCCCAGTTTGTGGCGCAGAAAATTCTGATACTGCCATTACCTGTCGTGCTTGTGGTTGCCCTTTAACGAATATAAATTCCGTAGGATATCAACTACCTAGTGGCACTTTACTTCAGCAAGGTAAATATAGAATAGAAAAAACATTAGGTGAGGGTGGTTTTGGCATTACTTACAAAGCAACTGATTTAGAAAATTTTACCGATGTTGCGATTAAAGAACTTTGCCCAGATAAGTTTCTGAGACATGGCATAAATATTATTTGGCCTCCTTCTATTACTGCCAAAATTAAGCAGGAACAAATCCAAAAATTTAAGATAGAAGCAGAATATTTACAAAAATGTGTCCATCCCAATATTGTTAAAGTAATTAATTGGTTTGAAGCTCATAATACAGCTTATTTAGTAATGGAATTTGTCAGAGGTAAACCCCTGTCTAAAATTTTGCAAGAAAAAGGTAAGCTACCAGAAAATATCGTCAAAAAATATTTTATTCAAATTGCCGAAGCTTT
Organism: Okeania sp. SIO2F5; assembly: GCF_010692685.1. Taxonomy (NCBI): domain Bacteria; kingdom Bacillati; phylum Cyanobacteriota; class Cyanophyceae; order Oscillatoriales; family Microcoleaceae; genus Okeania; species Okeania sp. SIO2F5. The sequence continues at coordinate 27,119 of NZ_JAAHGU010000011.1, forward strand.
ACAATTGGTTCATGCCAATAATTTTCTGCATCGCGATATTAAACCGGATAATATTATTATTAATTTCCTAGATAAAGCTATCCTAATTGATTTTGGTTCCGCTAGAGAATTTTTGGCAGGTTTCACTCATAAAATGACCTCTATGTTGACGCCTGGATATGCACCAATAGAACAATATACTAACTTCGGAAAACCCAATCCTAGTGCAGATTTATATGCTGTTTGTGCTTCAATTTATCATGCTTTAACAGGTAAAGTACCAGTAACATCATCTGCTCGATTAAGTTCAGAAACTTTGATTTATCCACGGCAAATAGAACCATCAATTCGTCCTCAAACAGAACAAATTATCTTAAAAGGAATGAAGATGAATATAGAGGAACGTTTTCAAAGTGCTGAGGAATTAATTAATGCACTTAAAGGTAAGTTTATTTCTCAACAATTAAGTCAAGCTAGACAGATTTTAAAACAAGGAAATTTGACAGAAGCAGTCACAACTTATCAACAATGTTTGTTAAAAGAACCCGATAATGGTATTGCTGCTGTAGAACTGGCAATGCTGTTAGTTTATATTGACGATCGCCAAGCTATTTTTGCTGCTAATCAAGCTATTAAAATTAATCCAAATGATGGTAGAGGCTATGGAGTTTTAGGGCTAATTAGTTGTCGTCAAGAAAATTGGGTGCAGGCACTTCAACAGTTAAAAAAAGCTGTAAATTTATCTCCGGAAGAATCTTGGATACAGGCTAACTATGCTTGGAGTTTAGCAAAATTATCTAGATGGAAAGAAGCATTAATAGTATGCGATCGCTCCTTGAAAATAGATAGTAATTCTGCTTTTGCATTAGGATTAAAAAGCTGGATTTTAGCTAATCAAAAACACTGGTAAAAAGTCATCGGTACTATTCGTCCTGCAATAAAAAATTCCCAAAAATATAATAGTAGCGATGGGTAAGCATTCAGCAGTCAGCTATCAGCTATCAGCTATTGCTTTTAGTTTTAGATAAAAGCTTTAATAATTGAGGCAGAATTTATACTTACTACCAAAGTCGGCTGTAAAGTCTATATTAATTTGAACCTCCTCATAAGAGCTGAGAGCTGACAGCTAATAGCTGAATACTTACAGCGATGGGCAAAAATTACTTTCTTGGTTATACCCTTCTTTGATGTTTGCTATAGACCAAGAATTACTAGGTAAAACTACTCCAGATATAGATAAATGTATTGAATAATGTATTGAATAATTTATTACTAAATTGCCTAACAGTAGTTTTGCTTGGGGATGCAAAGGTTGGAAACTAGGCTGCAAAAATCAATGGCAAGAGGCTATTATTTCTCTAGAAAAAGCTACCAATTTATCTGATATTAAATCTTGGATACTTTTAAATTTAGGCATCGCTTATGAACATCAGGGAAACTATCAAGCTGCCATTCAAATATATAAAAATTTCAGTAAGAATCATCAAAATGAAATTGCTCTATATCGTTTAGGCACTTTCCTTGGTCGTCAACAACAATGGTTACTAGCTAAATCTTTCCTCGAAAAAGCAATTAAAATCAATCCAAATTATGCAGAAGCTTATCATAATTTAGGGTGGGTGTTGTTAAATATTAAAAATTCTCATGGAGAGATTCAAAACTTACAAGCAATGGAATCAGCTTATGGTCAAGCTATTGAACTTTATGAACAACAAAATAAGTTAAATTTAGCTAACAGTATTAAACAAGCATTTCAAGTATAGCTGGTCACTACAAATACGAGGCATTTTTAACCAACTTGCCCATAAATGATAGTTGGGCAGAGAAATGTCGAGTATGAAAAATTAACTCCTTACACCTCTAAGAATAGAGAATATACCCATAAATAGTTATTTTAGGTTAAGAAAAATTAGATATTTTGCTTCTCTGCCCATTGCTTCAACTCTTCTAAAAAAGAAAGTGTTGTTTTCCCAAAATCAGTTATCTCGTAGGTTACAGCAAAAGGTCTTGTACTAATTACCTCACGCTTAACCAAACCATCATTCTCCATCTCTCTTAGCCTTTGAGTTACCATCTTTTTGCTTGCTCCGCCGAGTTGACGAGCTAAATCCCCAAAACGTACGGGTTTATCCTTGAGATGCCAAAGAATAGATCCTTTCCATTTTCCACCTATAAGCCTCATTCCGCGTTCAATTGGACAGGGTGTAATACAAGGTTCAATTGCCTGCTTGCGACCTAGATTGTCGGTTTCAATTTCAATCTTATAACTCATTTCCCACCTGGTTACTAAAAGTATACTAGTTGACTATAGTAACTTAATTTTGTATCTTTCAATTATGGCAGTGAGAAATACCAAATAAATCAAGGCAAACTAATGAAAACTCTGCTCTTAATTTTAGGTAAAGAAACTAACGAATTTGCTAAAGGTAACTATAATCAAAGTCTTTTTGAGATAGCAGTAGAAACTTTAAAAGCTCGTTATAACATTTTGACTACTATTGTTGAAGAAGGCTACGATGTTCCAGAAGAAATCGCTAAATTCAAACAAGCTGACGCAGTAATCTTTCAATACCCAGTTTACTGGTTCATGATGCCATCAACCTTAAAACGATACCTAGATGATGTTTATGCTTATGGTGAATTTTTTGCGTTTAGTGGTGGTGAATATGGTTCGGGTGGACTGATGAAAGGTAAAAAGTTTATGCTCTCTACTACCTGGAATGCACCTCTTGAAGTCTTCAATAATAAGAATCCGAATAGCTTTTTTGAAGGGCGATCGGCAGAAGAAGTATTGCTACCAATGTGTAAATCTCAGGAATATTGTGGTTTAGAGGAGTTACCTCATTTTTCTTGCCACAACATTATTAAAAATCCTCAATTTGAGTCCGATAAAGAGCGGTACATTCTTCATTTAACTAAAGTTTTTCTCGATTTTAATCCTTTTAGAAACGCAGACGCTCAACAAGTAGCATCTATAGTCAGTAATGCTGGCTAATGTTTGATTTATCCTCAAAAACACTATTGCAGGATGGCGGAATTAACGAAGTTAGAAGTCACAAGTCACAAGTCAGAAGTTATCAGGACTTACACAAAGACACTGTGTATAGAGTCCAGTAACTATTGGACAATAGTTATGAGTACTATATATACCGTATCTGCTTAAGTACTAGTTATTTTTGTAACGGGGGTTTGAGCTCTGCTCCAAAAATATTTCGCCTTAAAAGGCGTGGTTTTAGACCCATATAGCAATGAGCGCTGGCATTTTTACATGTTACATAGATATTTGCAATGTAATATAAAAGTAACTGTATGAGCTGTATTTTTCATAAATTAGGCGATCGCTAAACCTTAAAGTTTTAAGGATGTCTGTAATGGTATTGATAATTTACAGTTTATAGCTTGAAATTGTTTACGCATCCTTAAAACTTTAACCTTTAGCGATCGCCTAATTTATGAAAAATACAGCTCATACAGTTACTTTTATGTTACATTATCAATATTTATGTAATATGTAAAGATGCCAGCGCTCATTGCTATATTATTTTGATAACTGACCAGTTACAAAATCCTAAAACAATTACAAATCAATACTTTTGAATTTTGACTTTTGACTTCCGCGTAGCAGCACTATTAATTTAGAATAACCGAGAAAATATTGTGACCAAACAACCAGACATTCATCTTTATACAGCCTCCACCATGAACGGATGGAAGCCAGTAATTTTTCTTGAAGAAGCCGAAGTTGAGTATGACATGACCTATATTGACTTTTCTAAAAAGGAACAAAAGTCAGATTGGTACATGAAGCTCAACCCAAACGGACGTATTCCAACGATCGTAGACCGGGGTAATGACGATTTTACTGTTTTTGAGTCGGGTGCAATTCTTTGGTATTTGGCGGAAAAATATCAAAAGTTTCTCCCTCAAAATGAAAAAACTCGCTCTCAAACACTTCAATGGTTAATGTTTCAAATGGGTGGCATCGGACCAATGATGGGACAGGCAATGTATTTTCAAAGAATTGCCGAACCCCAGGGACATCGAGATGAGTTTGCTATCGAGCGATATGTAAAGGAGTCGCGCAGGTTACTGGAAGTATTGGATAAACAGCTTGAGGGTAAAATATTCTTGGTGGGAGATGAATTTACGATCGCAGATATTGCGACCTATCCTTGGGCGAGAGCTTACTATTGGGCAAAGGTTTCTGTAGATGGGTTGAATAACCTTCAGGCTTGGTTTGACCGTATTGACGAACGACCTGCTACTCAAAGAGCTTTAGAAAAACCCAAACCCGTACCTGCGTTTTTTGGCCGAGGTGATGTTGATACTGCCCAAGCTGCCAATGCAGCCAGATTTAAGGATAACTGATACATAAACTTCAATGGTGGTGAACAATATAAAATTAGAGACAAGGAGTAAAGATTATGAGCGAAAAACTATACACTGTTGCCGTATTGAAGGCTCAAAAGGGAAAGTTTGACGAGTTAGTTGCGGTTCTAGAAGAGCTAGCAAGAGAGACTCGTCAGGAAGTAGGATCGTTGCAATATGGGTTTTATACCGACAAAAAAGACCCTAACACCATACTATCTTTTGAAGAGTGGGAAGATACGGATGTTGAATCTGCACATTGGGAAACACTCCACCTTACTTCAGCGGTTGAAAAATTCAAGGACATTTTGGATGGCGAACCGATCGTCTATAAAAGCCATCAAATCATCTAAGTTTGTTTCATAAATCAAAGTATTTTTTCCAAAAAAGGAGATTTCTCATGAGTAAGACAATTTTAATGACGGGTGCAGGTTCGGGATTTGGTAAAGGTACGGTGCTGGGGCTATCAATAGTATTAAAATAATTAGACAAAGTTAACATTTGTTGTGATATACTAGATTTATGTCTAATTTATTAAATTATTAAAAAAAGTGGCCGATAAATTAAAATGCAATCAATCAAGACCAAATTAAAAGTTAACAATTACCAAAAAACCATGCTAGCCAAACACGCAGGTGTAGCTCGTCATGCTTATAACTGGGGATTAGCAACTTGCATTGCTGAGTATGAATCAACAAAAAAACGCCCTAGCGCTATCACTTTACACAAGCGTTTAGTGCCTGAAGTTAAGTCAATTAATCCTTGGTATTATGAGGTATCTAAATGTGCCCCACAACAAGCATTAAGAGACTTAGAAAAGGCATTTAAAAACTTTTTGACTATTCCTAAACGTGGTTTTCCTAAGTTTAAGAAAAAGGGTAGAAAAGATAGTTTCTATTTAGAAGGAAGTATTAAGGTTCTCAAGGGAAACTATATAAAACTACCCAGAATAGGAATCGTAAAAACTTATGAAATCTTACCATCTGTACCCATCAAAAATGTTACTATATCAAAACGTGCAGATAATTGGTATATCAGCTTTAAATATGATTATCAACCAACTCCTACCGCCAAAAAACGAGATATCATTGGTGTAGATGTGGGAGTTAATACTCTAGCAACTTGTAGCGATGGAACAAAATTTGCTAACATCAAAGCCTATAGGCAATCCAAAAAACGATTAGCTCGTTATCAACACCGTGTCAGCAAAAAAGAGCCAGGCTCAAAAAACAGACTCAAGGCAATAAAAAGATTAGCCAAGGCTCACAAAAAAGTGGCTGACATCAGAGCCGACACACTTCATAAACTCACAACATGGTTAGCTAAAAACCACAGCACCATAGTGATAGAAGATTTGAATGTCAGTGGAATGCTCAAAAATCACAAACTAGCAAGTGCGATAGCAGACTGCGGTTTTTATGAGTTCAAGCGTCAGCTCATATACAAGTGCGAGTGGTATGGAAGCCAGCTAGTAATAGCAGATAGATTTTATCCAAGTTCTCAAATATGTTCTCATTGCGGACATCAACAAAAAATGCCTTTACATGAGAGAACTTATAATTGTGCTAATTGTGGATTTGAAACTGACAGAGACTTTAATGCTGCTGTCAACCTAGAAAACTATGTGAATAAGTAGGTGAAGTTCTCACCGATTTGAAGCCTGTGGAGAAGATAGGTTACAGACTGTGGTCAGTGGTCTTCTGCGAAACAGGAAGCTAGCTCCAAAGCTCATGCAATCAGTCATGGGTAAGTTTGGGTAAGTTTAGCAGAACGGTTGGCAAAAAAAGGTCATCAGGTAATTGCTACCTGTGAAAACTGGCCCCAAGTCACTGAACTCAAGGCAGCAGCAGAACAAGAAGGTGTGGAAATTGAAGTCGCTAAGATGGATCTGCTGAATAAAGAGGAACGCGAAATTGTGTTTGAGAAATATGCCGAGGAAATCGACATTTTAGCTCCCAACGCAGCTACTGGCGAAAAAAGCTTCTTCCTTCTTCCTTCTTCCTTACCTTCTCTATACAATGCCGATGCTACCGGACATGATATAAGTCCTTAAATTTTATTGATAACTGATTATCCGTTAGCGTAGCTCCCCCGGAGGGGGAACATGATATAACCTATTAATATTGCCTTTTTTTTGGAAGCCTAAAAAAATTAAAACGGGATTTCTTCATCAAAACCAGACTCATTTTCCTGTTCTTGAGACTCGGCAAAAATTGCCTCTGCCTGTTTAATTTTTTCAAAAATTGTAGCTCTAGAATAAGGTCGTTTTTTCATCAGTCGATCAATTTTATATTTAGCTTTAATTGCCTCTCGATATTCTTGAGAAATGGGTTCTTCCGGCAAATTAAAATCGCTAGCTTTAATAACTGGTAGTCGAGGACCTAATTTTTCTCTTGGCATTTCTGGTAATCGTAGGAGAAAATATTCTCGTCTACGTTTTATATTTTCAGCTCGATTTTCAATTTCTGCTAATACACCTAATAACTGACTAGGATGATGTTCAGAAATAGCGACTATAACCTCAACATCATCTAAGGGAATACCTAAACTTTCTGCTTTAGCTAAAAATTCATCTGGAATATGATTTATTATTGGAGGATTAATAGCAGCAGAGATTTCTGCCATAGCTTTTTTGATAGTTTCTTGAGCAAATTCAACTGTTTGATTATTAGCTTGATTTGTCGATTTTTCACTGATAATATTTTCTAATTTTTGGGTGGCATTTGTTAATAATTTAATTGCTTGTTTAAGATGTTCGTAATCCATTTTTATCGAATAATTAAGGTTGAAAGCCTCTCTTTTATAAGTCAAAAGTCAAAAGTCAAAAGTAAGAAGTTAAAAGTCAAAAGGTTGAAAGCCTCTTCTTTATAAGTCAAAAGTCAAAAGTAAGAAGTAATACGAATTTCAAGGAGAGGTAATAATTAATAATTAATAATTAATTATTCAATGGCTTCTAATTCTTGTGTTGATTGCCACCCGGGTTTCCAAAGAGAACGGTCTTTTAGTTGTTTAGCATTTAACCAAAATCTTACACTAGAGTCACAGGAAGCTACCATTTCAGCAAATACCCATTGACCTTGATTTTTACGATTTACTACTTGGAAATGTCGCCATCCCCAAGTTTTTTGATTAGCGGTCCATTTTGAACCAACAAGATGAGGAAACTTTTGTTTTTTTGGCATTTTCTAAGAAGGAAGAAGGAAGAAGAAAGAAGGAAGAAGGAAAAATATTACGTTGTCTTAGTTTTAAGCTTTTGATTTGTCCTAACCTTTCCTTCTACTGCTATAAGTCTAACCTCATTTCATTACTTTTATCAAAGCCAAGATGAGAGTATAGAGGTTTGCCTTGAGGCGAAGCATGAAGAACAGCTTTAGTACAATTAATAGATTTAAGGTAAGCGATCGCTTCTCCCATCAACTTTTTAGCAATTCCTTGACGGCGATAATTTGCTTCAACATAAACACCCCAAATATAACCATATTTTCGATATTCCGGCTTGAGAATATTTGGATATAAACCAGCAAATATTTGACAGCTAACTGAACCAACGATTGTATTATTTACTTCAGCAATAAAAGCTTGATAAAATAGTTTTTTTCTAGCATTATCAATATATTCTTTTGTAATTTCTAACCAGTTAGATTCAATATCATCAATAGGTACGCCAATATCTTGCCACATTTTGTAAAGATGTTCGGCAATTAGATAATTTTCTGATAAGTTTGCTGTTCTGATATTAAGATTTTCTAGCATTTAAATTAAGGAAGAAGGAAGAGGGAAGAAGGAAGAAGTTAAAAGTTAAAAGTCAAAAGTAAGAAGTAAGAAGTAAGAAGTAATATGAAAATTGTGCTACTTACCTAATAATTAGGGTTTAAAGTCTCTCCTTTATAAGTCAAAAGTAAGAAGTAAATAGTTGGGCAGAACAATCTTGGGACAATTCTTACTCCTACCTGCTCTAAATTCCTATTTCTCCTGTCTCCTGTCTCCTGTCTCCTACCCCTGCTAAAAGACTTTTGAGCGCAAACTCTATTTACTCAATTCTAAGATTAAAAGGCAAACGAGTATAAATTCCATAAGGATCATTCATCGCTCTCAAACTAGCTAACTCCTGCTGCAACTTTTGAAATTCTGCTGTCAGTGGATCTATAGGAGAAGTCGATATTTCAGCTTCCACACCAGAAAGACTGCGGAAAATTCTTTGCTCCAAACTACGAGACTTAGGATATTCTTCAACTTTCCAATTATCTCCCAATTCCGCTGTTTCTGCCGCAAACTCAATCGCACCCTCTATTCCAGTAATCTCATCCACCAAACCTAATTCTTGAGCACTAACACCAGACCAAACTCTACCTTGAGCAATTTCAGCTACTTTCTCTTTTGGTAAATCACGAGCAGTTGCTACATCTGTAATAAAACGCTCATAAATTGAATCCACCATATTTTGAATTAAGGCTAACTCCTCCTCAGTTTTAGGACGAGAATTATTATTCAGATCGGCAAATTGACCAATTTTCACTGTATCCCAAGTAATGCCATTTTCATTGCCTAACTCTTGAATATTGAACAAAACACCAAAAACTCCAATGGAACCTGTAATAGTAGTAGGTTCAGCAAATATTTTGTCTGCATTCATGGAAATCCAATATCCACCAGAAGCAGCTATATTACCCATAGACACAATTATAGGTTTTTGCTCCCTTGTCATCTTGACTTCTCGACCAATAACTTCCGATGCTGAAGCACTTCCACCAGGACTATTCACTCGCAAAACTACAGCTTTAACTTTGTCATCAAGTCGCAGTCGTCGCAATTCTTTTGCTAGGCGATCACCTCCTATCTGTCTAGGAGTACCCGTACCATTAACTATTTCTCCCTCAGCATAAACTACAGCAATTTTGTTTTTGCTTTTAACATCTCCACTGGCAACTTCTATTACTTCTGGTACTCTGGTATAGTTGTTGAGACTAATTTGTGTGAAAGTTTTGTCATCCTCTTCTTTGCCAGTTAGCACTTTGAGTTCACTTAGCACTTCATCATAGTAACCAACTCGGTCTACTAATTTACTATCTACCGCAGCATCTGCCATCAAAATACCCTGCTCATTAGCGATCGCCTGTAACTGCTGTACTGTTAACCCACGACTCGGAGCTATTTTTTGCAAGTATTTACCCCAAATATCCCTTAACAACTTGAGAGTTTGCTCTCTGTTTTCCGGACTAATTTCTTTTCGTATAAAAGGTTCAACTGCAGACTTATATTTACCGACTCTCGTTACTTGTACTCCAATACCAAATTTATCAAACGCCCCACTTAAGAACATAGTCTGTGAACTTAAGCCATTGAATTCTATAGCACCGAGAGGGTTAATCACAATTTCATCTGCTACCGAACCTAAATAATATTCTCGCTCTGTCCAGTCTACATCGTAGGCAATGATTTTTTTGCCTGTTTCCCGGAACCGTTGAAGTGCCTGACGTATTTCTTGTAGATTTGCCAGTCCTGTTCTTCCTGGTGTACTGCTACCTTTAATGTAAAGACCGATGATTTTTTCATCTTGGGCAGCAGTATCAAGAGCATTAATTGCTTTTCGGAGAGTAATAGTTGCAGGTTGGTCGCCAGAGAGAGCTTCTTGAAGTGCTTCCCCGGTAGTGGAGATGGGTCTGGTGTCTGTAATATTCGTAGCGAGGTCGAAAACTAAGACCGATTTATCTTTAACTTGTGGGCCGATGTCTTTGGCCTTACTCGCGATGGAACCAACAAGAAATATTAGTCCGCCAAATCCTAAGCCGACAATTAGAGCAATTCCTAGTAAACTGCCAATCAGGCTGGCAAAAGTATATTTGAAGAAGTCTTTCATGTTTTCAGGTGGTTGGTTTTGGGTTTTTGGTGGTAGGTGGTAGGTTTTAGTCAAATAAATTAGGACTTACGCAGTACAACTTAATTTTCGTCATTGCGGCCGACAGGGTTTGCGGAGCAGTCCGGAACAGAAAGCAATCTCAAATCCTAGTTTTTCGTACCTCATGCGTAAGTCCTGTTGGTTATTATAGCGTTTTCATCTGGGTGGTAGGTTTTAGGTTCAGGCGTTGCTGATTTAATGTATGAAATTCAATTAGTGGTAAATTTTCACCCAAAACAATAGTGGAAATTATACCTATTTCTGACTCTAAAGTCATTGGAAAATTCCTTTCTACCTACTGACTCAGTCCTCGGTCTTCCTGTGAAATCAAATCCGGTTGAATACTTATTATATAGTTGAGGGAGATGGGGAGATGGGGAGATGGGGAGATGGGGAGATTGAAGTGTGGATAGAATTATCAAAACTTACGCAAATTGACTTTTAAAGCACCATTTGTAGGGGCGTTAACGATAGTTATGCGAAGCAAATGGTATTTGCTAAGGCAAAGCTCCGAATGGCGCCCTCGCTATATGTAGAGTCTCTGCGTAAGTCCTGATTATAAACATATACTGTATAACCGGATTCTATATGAAATCATCAGCGAAACACACCGAAAATTAAAATCTAGATGGTGCGTTAATCAAATGTAACGCACCCTACTGGACTACTACTCCCTACTCCCTACTCCCTACTCCCTCTTTTCTAGACTGCCAGATTTTTTCAGTTCAGATAAATTAGCATTACCCGTACAAAATAGGACTGTTGTAATTTCTGCTATTAAAATATCTACTAATATATTGAGAGATTCTTCTGATTCAGCTGCAGCTTGAAGGAATGGCCAAGCTAGCCCACTGAGGTCTGCACCTAGAGCGATCGCTTTTGCCACATCTACCCCATTGCGCAAACCTCCAGAAGCAATGAGCGGAATGTCTGAGTTGAAGGCGCGGATGTCAGTAATACATTTTGCTGTTGGTATACCCCAGTTGCCAAAAGTTTCTCCTAACCTGCGCTGACGTATATCTGTTGCTCGTTCCCCTTCAATTTTTGCCCAAGAAGTTCCTCCTGCCCCAGCTACGTCAATTGCTGCTACTCCAGCATCTATTAATTTTTGAGCCATTGTTCCGGAAATGCCATTACCTACCTCTTTGGCAATGACTGGCACTGGTAATGAGTAGCATAATTTTGATATTTTGTCAAATAGTCCGCGGAAATTTGTATCGCCTTCAGTTTGAATACACTCTTGCAAAGGATTAAGATGAAGAATCAGAGCATCTGCTTGTAGGATGTTGATCGCTTGTTGGCACTGTTCTATGCCATAATCATAATTTAGTTGAACTGCCCCTAGATTAGCAAATAGGAGAATATCCGGAGCGAGCGATCGCACAGCAAAAGTATCAGCCACTTGGGAATTTTCCACCGCCACTCGTTGTGAACCCACTCCCATTGCTATTTTATATTTTTGAGCAACTTTGGCTAACCGAAAATTAATCATTTTTGCTTGTTCAGTGCCACCTGTCATCGAAGATATTAACAATGGCGCACCTAATTGTTTTCCCAGAAAAGTAGTGTTTGTAGTTATTTCGTTGCGATTTAGTTCTGGTAAACAACAATGGGTAAAACGGTAGCGGTCTAAACCATTAGTAATGTTATGAAATTGGACATCTGATTCCAGACAAATTCTGAGATGGTCTGCTTTGCGGGTTTGAGTTTGGGAATTTGAGTTCATCAGTTATATCATGTTCGGTTGAATACTTACACTTTGGAGGAAGGAAGGCAGTAGGCAGTAGGCAGTAGGCAGTAGGGAATATTGGTTCAAGGCCAGAAGTTTTTTATAACTGATTATCCGAAGATGATATTATGTGTTATTTCAAATGTTGGCATTAGTGAAAAGATGTATGATATCATGTCCGGATAAGAGCGGGATAGAACACCGTTCCGCACTCCGCGTTAACGTGCGTTGTGCGCCAGGAAACAAAAAACTTTCTCCTTCTATTCCTTATTTCTTCTTCTTTCTTCTCTCCTGACTCCTGACTCCTGACTCCTGACTCCTAAGTAATTAAGATTAATATCATACCCTAATTTACCAACGCCCAAATGTTTATCAAAAAAATCCATTGCCATATCTATTAAAGCGGGGTCAAAAGCTTCACCTCTACCATGATAATGTCCCCAATCAGGTTTTTTTTCTAACTGAACTTCTACGCCTTTTTCTGATAGAGCATCTGCTAATAAAACACTTTGACTCATTGGTACAACATTATCTTTTTCTCCATGCATAATTAGAAAAGGTGGATCTTGAGCATCAATATAATTAATGGGGTTAGTAAATGCTGCTAATTCTAATTTTTGCGAGACAGGTCCTCCTAATAACTTATGAGTTACTAAAGTATAAATATACCATTCTTTATCTTTATACTTTTCCTCAACAGCAGGAGTAATAGATTCTTCAAAAGCGGGAGGTACTTTCGTAAAGTCTGTAAGTGGATACCATGCACAAACTGCTTGTACGGCACTAGATATTTCTGGATTATTTGTTCCTTCCAATTCTTTTACTCCTGCTGATGTTCCTAATAAAGCACTTAAATGTCCCCCAGAAGAAGGTCCCCAAGCACCAACATTTTTAGGGTCTAGATCGTACTTATCTGCATTTTTTCGCAGCCAACGAACTGCTGTTTTAACATCCTGAATTTGGGCAGGAAATAGTGCTTCATTACTAAATCTATAGCTAATACAAGCCATGGCATAATTTCTCTGTACCACAATTTTTCCAGGGCAATATTCTTTAGTTCCTTGCAACCAACCACCACCATGAATGTAGATTAACAGAGGTAAAGGTTTCTCTGGTTTTGTTTCTGGTAAATATAAATCTAAAAGTAGTGCTTTTTCCTGATTTTGATAATTATAATTTCCATAAACAAGATTTTGTAAAACCTTAACTTCCATCGGTTTTTGCTGACAACTTGTAATTAATAATGTCAGCAACAGTAACAAAAATCTGAGGCGATGAGTCAACCTCCCAAAAACAATAGCCATCTGTTGTATTTTCTCACGAGAAAGAATATAAAAATACACCTTAAATTAAAGAGTATTTTCTCTAACATAGCAATCTGTCTAGAGTTTGTCAAAAAACCAGAATAATATCAAATCCCCGTTGAAAAAACAACTTCTAACTTCTGACTTCGTTAAGCTGTTGGAGTCCAAAGTAACTCAAATACTAATAAATAATCAGGGGTAACTTTGCCTAACTCTTTCAAAGTTTGCTTGAAACTTTCTCTATTATTAACTTCAGCAAATAAAGGATAATCATCCTCCGTTCCCAACAACAAAGTTACAATAATATGACGATCTAGTTGCACATTATCATCAACAGTATTAACCTCAAACTTACACCTCTCAGCAAAAGATAACTGCTCAAAAATTCTTTCAGCTTCCTGTCTACTCTCCACGGTTTCCGAACTAGCAACAACATCAGTCCAATATTCCTCCGTTTGCAGCAGGGCGATCGCCGACTGCAATAATAACTCTACTCTACCTTCTGGGGTATCAATATCGATCTCCTCACTCATTTTTGCTAAGTTAGATTGAATATTATTTGCTGGTGCAACCATTGTTACCTGTAACTTACTCACAGTTACAATATCATTAACCAAATCTTCTGGTATAGTTGCAACTGGCAATGTTTCCTCAATAACTTCCACATATCCTGGTGACTCCTCAATAACTTCTATATATTCATCTTCCTCAGCTACCAATACTTCTCGACGACCGTCAAAAGCAGGAGCGATCGCCATAATTAAAACATAAAAAATACATACCAGCAAAATTCCAATTAAAAGTATTGTGAGAAACATTGGTAAAACTGTTGCGGGTCCATCGTAGTAGCTGTAAACAACTCGTTCGTGGACAGTAGGTTGGTAATAGTAACGGACTCTAGTAGTTGGATGCACATAATAAAATCGATTTGTACCAGGTTGCTCGTAATAATATCGTCTAGTGCTGCTATCAATAAAATAACGTTGCCCATTATCAATATTCATGTAGTAACGTCGTTGGGTTGCTGGTTGTACATAATAAAATCTCCCTGTACCTGCTTCCTGATAATAACGTTCTTGAGTTCCTGGACGGGTATAATAACGTCGTCCGGTAGCAGGTTCCACAGAGTAACGTTTTTTTGTAGTTGGAGCAAACGATCCACTGCGAGTCCGTCCACCAGTGTTGGTGTTATTGGTAGTGGGGCGAGTATTATTGTTTGGTTTGGTATTGTTGCTAGGTTGAGAAAATGAACCACTGCGCTGAGAGTTATAGCAATGAGCGCTGGCATCTTTACATATTACATAAATATTGATAATGTAACATAAAAGTAACTGTATGAGCTGTATTTTTCATAAATTAGGCGATCGCTAAAGGTTAAAGTTTTAAGGATG
>NZ_JAAHGU010000110.1:0-25952 GCF_010692685.1 Okeania sp. SIO2F5
TAAGAGGGAAGATTTGGGGAGAGATAATACAAAAAATTCAACACTCCTTCAACTGAATTTTCCTCAAAATTAATGCGCGAAAAGACTTGACTACCATAATTATATAGATCTCAAATGGGTTCTATAGATTGTACAGTTAATTACTGCCGATCCAGCTCCCAATACTCTGATGGGTATTCCTAAAATCGCTACTCTAATTTTAGGGATTTTTCGGTTCCCTTTTGTAACAGAACCTCTGAAAATTAAAAAGACAGGAATCGATCTCAAAATTCCCACGGGTATTTTACACGGAAACAATGATAAAATTGTTAAACCTACTGAATGGGTAAAACCTCCTCGCTCTCAAGAAAAAGGTTCATTCTTTGACATTGCTTCAACAGAGAAAAATATCTATTTTTCTACATCTAATAAAGAGAAAAAATTAATAGCTAACCATAATGAATCTGTCACCAATACAACCTATTATGGAGACGGTTTTATGAAGAATTTTGGTGGAGCAAAGGATGGACCAAATGCTTATAATTGTCAATATATTTGGCCAGCAGTTATAGCTGTAGTTATGGACCATGTACAAGCCAATAAATTACAGGATCATAATGGATTTGAACTAGCAGATTTTAAAGTTCTTGATGAGCCAACTTGACATTCTCCCGATGCCGCTCTTACCTATATAGAACCCCTGAGTGGTATCTCTGCAAAGGTGAGGGTTTTTGGCAAAGGAGTCAGGAGATTGAGAAATAAAATATGGGAAAAAAGTTGAAATTTGCCCCCATCTCCCCACACTCCCCACACTTCCCACACTTCCCACACTTCCAATCTATAGAACCCATTTGGGTTCTATACAGTAGACCTCTCCGATAATCAAAAATCAAATCAATTATCCGGTATAAATAATCAATTCTTTCCCCCTACTCCCTACTCCCTACTCCCTACTCCCTTTTTTCCGGAGAGGTCTAATGTCTTTGCGTAAGTACTGAAATAATTATTTACTTGATAATTGCATATCTATATCCAGTTATGAAGTAAGAAGACATTGAGAGTAGAGATGTTGTATGCAACTTCCCTATTTTGATAAATAATTATTTACTTGATAATTGCATATCTATATCCAGTTATGAAGTAAGAAGACAAAGATACGCTTAGGGGTTCTACATAACAGACGAGTATGCCACTTAATTTTTCTAATAACTTACCAAGTTGCGTGCCTGTTTTTAACTAGACCCGCTGTAAATAAAACAATAGGAGAATTTTATGAACGAGCGTCGTCAAAAATCTTATTCCATTCGTGTTAATGTCGCTGAATTAGCCAGAAGTCGCCAATATCCAACCCATCAAGCTAATGGGGACGAAGAGCGCTACGCAGGCGATCAGTATTTCATGTCCTTTACCAAAGGTTTAATCCATAACCCCAACACAGGATTATTACAAGATCCAAGAGACTTTGTAGAATTTCGCCGAGCGATCGATGATGGCTTCATCGATCCTTTTACCGATAGAGTTCGTCATGGTGCAAAGTATAAGGTTGTCAATGGCAAAATTGTAGAAGAGGAAAATCCGAATTTCCTTAATGGTTTTAGACAGTGGGAAGCTCCAACTGCAGGAGTTGTGCACGATCTAGAAGGACCTGATGCCCAAGCTGTAACCATGCCTCCCGCACCACCATTGTTAGATTTCACTGGAGACATAAACCTGGAACTGATTTTTGAGATGGCAGAGGTATATGAACTGGCTATTATTCGCGATTGTCCTTTTAACGATTTTGAGAAAGGTGCAAAAAATGAAAATTTGAAAGCATCAATTGCTCGCCTCAATAAACTTGGTTACGTCCAAAATCAAAATGGACGACCCCGAAAAGTCAACCAGAAAAGAAAAAGAGTCAGCCAGAAAGGAAAACTCGACCTACAGACGGTATTTCGTGGGTCTTCTCCAGGGGTAGAAGTGGGACCTTACCTGTCTCAATTTTTGCTGATTGGTAACAGAGCTGTCAATGGAGAGGATGGTGTCACTACAGGAAAAATTGCCTATGGTGTTCTGGAAATCAACCAAAAAGTTCCCATAGCGACACCAGGAACAGACTATATGACCGATTTTACAAAGTATGTTGAAGTTCAGCGGGGTATTGCACAGGCACAAGAAAGCTATGCTCCTGGACGTCGCTTTATTTCCACACCCCGCGACCTGGCAACCTATGTCCACTACGATGCCCTTTATGAAGCTTATCTCAATGCTTGTCTGATTCTGTTGGGAATGGGAACTCCTTTCGATCCTGGTTTCGATCATCTCTCTGGAGGTGGTGTAGCAGCAGGAGATCCCACAACTCGCCGTCACGCTAATGGTTTTGCTCTTTATGGGGGTCCCCACATTTTGACATTGGTGACTGAGGTAGCAACACGAGCGCTCAAGGCTGTTCGTTTCCAGAAGTTTAACAATCATATTCGCTTGCGACCAGAGGCTCTAGCAGCGCGAGTTGAACTGGTGCGTCGTAACAATGAATCTGACAGTGCGATAAAGAATGAATTTATCCCAGAATCTTTGCTCAAATACGTTCAGGGGTTCCTAGATAAGCTAGAAACCAATGGAAATGGTGATTTGGCAACAAGTACTCTCGGAAATATTTCCGCAATAGCTGAAGGTAGTTATCTGTTACCAATGGCATTTCCTGAAGGATCTCCCATGCACCCTGCTTATGGTGCAGGACACGCTACCGTTGCTGGTGCTTGTGTGACTATTCTCAAGGCATTTTTTGACACCAGTACAGTGCTTGTAAAGGATAGTAGTAACGAATATAGGTTCAAACGTATGGAGGAATGCGATAAGTTGGTTGCTTTCCGAGCAAATGATGATGGTAGTGCCTTGGTAGAAAGCCCAATTAATCATATTTCTGAAGCTTTAACTCTTGAGGGTGAACTGAATAAACTAGCGGCTAATATTTCCATTGGTCGAAATATGGCAGGAGTTCACTACTTTACCGACTATTATGATAGCATTCGCATGGGCGAGGAAATTGCTATTGGTATTCTTGAAGAACATGCATTGACTTATCCTACAGATCCCTTCGTCTTGTCTGTACCAACGTTTGATGGTGACATTGTGAGAATTGGTCGGCGATGAATCATTGGGTACATAGGTGAAAAGGTTACTCTTTGCTAGTATCCTGAGTTTGCTTTGAGAGAATTCAATCTTTCACCTATATTGCAGTTTGTGGGAGAAGAAAAACAAACCCGAGCGATCGCCCGAGTGCAGACAGCTTGTTTTGTCTTCGACAGGGGATGATACAAAATCCAGTTAAACAGTTGTAATTGCGATCAAAGGGAAGCGATCTTATACCACCCATGAGATTGCTTCTTTCCACTGTTCCAGTTACAATGATGACTGCAGTGACTAACTTACCCGGATTCTATATGAGAAATTGATGAAGCGATCGCTAACAATCCCAATTCGATTTTTTGAAAGTAGTCGATCCAGTAGGTTCCTCATCCAGTCCCAAAACTCTGTTACTTAAGGATAGATGACGAGAATCGTTGCTTCCCTAACTCTGCTAAGGTTCTACCATCAATATTGGCAAAAACCCCAAGTATGGTTTGGGTTTGCTGACCAAACCCCTACGGGGCATTAATTATACTGATATTATATCAAGTCCGGTTATTAAAAGTACCTTTTTCAAAATCCTCTATAACTATCTCCCCATCTCCATCTCCCCACCTTCTCACAAACTCTATACCCATTTGGTATCTCCACAAAGGTGAGGGTTTTTGGCAAAGGAGTCAGGAGATTGAGAAATAAAATATGGGAAAAAAGTTGAAATTTGCCCCACACTCCCCACACTTCCAATCTATAGATCCCAAATGGGTTCTATAGAATTAGTCAGGAAAGAACAATGATTCTATACTAGAAATATGTAGGGACGCTCCATAAAACATCCCTACTTCGTTTTCGGCAGAAATTTTTGGATAACTTTACAACCTGATTTGATTCTACTTAACTAAAGTTGCGATCGCTCTTGCCAAAGCATCTACAGCTATAGTAACTTCGGCAGCAGTTACAATAAGTGGAGGCACAAAACGCAATACTTTCGGACCAGCAGGTACGATTAATAAACCCTCATTCATGGCAGCTTTGACTAGATCGATAGAAGTCAACTCCACATCTGCCTTCAACTCCATACCATTAATTAAACCCCAACCGCGCACTTCGCTAAATAGATCGGGATACTTAGTGGCAATAGCATTTAACCCTACTCGCAACTGTTCGCCTCTCTGCTGTACATTTGTCAACAAATTTTCCTGTTCCAAAGTTTGACAAACAGCGAGCGCTACCGAACAAACAAAAGGGTTTCCACCAAAAGTGCTAGCATGACTACCAGGTTCAAAAACATCACAGTGAGATTTGCATAACATTGCTCCAATGGGAATACCTCCACCTAGTCCCTTAGCGGAAGTAAGAATATCTGGTTCAATGCCCAGATTTTCATATCCCCAAAGTTTGCCACTACGACCCATACCTACTTGCACTTCATCTAATATTAAGAGAATGCCTTTCTCGTCGCAAATTTCCCTAATTCTTTGAAAGTAAGCCACATCACCAGGGCGAACCCCACCTTCTCCTTGGAGTGCTTCTAGCATAATAGCTGCAACTTGTCGTTTGTCTTTGTCTAATTCAGCGATCGCGCTTTCTATCGCAGCAATATCATTGTAGGGCACATAATAAAATCCTGGCATTAAGGGGCTAAAACCTTTATGATACTTTGGTTGTCCCGTTGCGGTAATAGTTGCTAGAGTTCGTCCGTGGAAACTAGCATGGGCAGTCAAAATTATAGGATTTTCAATATCTAATTTTTCGTGAGCATATTTGCGGGCTAATTTTATTGCTCCTTCGTTTGCTTCTGCTCCAGAATTACAGAAAAATGCTTTGTCTGCACAGGAGTGTTCTGTCAACCACTGTGCTAATTCTCCCTGAACTGGAATATAGTATAGGTTAGATACATGATGTAGTCGTTGAATTTGTTGCGAGACTGTTGCCATCATTACGGGGTGAGCATGACCAAGGGTACAGGTAGCAATTCCGGCAACAAAATCCAGATATTCTTTTCCTTCAGTATCCCAAACACGACATCCTTCACCACGTTCGAGAGCTATGGGGAAACGCCCGTAAGTGTTCATTACATAAGCGTTGAAGTTGTCAGCACTAAATGTTGTATATCCGCCTGTTGTTCCTAAAGATTGCTTTACTATTGTTTCAGGAGTCATAAATCATCATCCTCAAAATCCTCAAAATCAAACTCAATGTTAATTTAATTTTAAAAGAATATATAGAATTTGTAGGTTTTTTTTAATTTATATAGCAGAAGAAAGAAGGAAGAAGGAAGAAGGAAAAATCTGGCGTTGTCTGAGTTTTAAGCTTTTGATATGTCCGCGCCCTTTGCTTCGACTGCTATAATATTTTCAGGACTTACGCGAACTATTGAATCATGCAGCATCTGTAGGATTAAACGGCCGTTTGCCCCTATTAGGTATGGTGGTTATGCGTCAGTCCTGATTTTCTCTAAAGTTTTTCGCTATATCAATTTTTATTGCTTTTACCTTGTTTTTTTAGATTCTTTTAAACTTTCTTTTTTGATGTGGGGGAGTAGGGGAGTAGGGGGAGTAGCAAACAACAGTAAGTTTTTTTTCACCACCTAAAACCTATCGCCTATCACCTTACCGAATAATTAAGGTTTAATACCAAATCTCAAAAGTTTTGCTACATCTCCTTGAGAGTAGGGAGTAGAGAGTAGGGTTAAAAGAGATAAGATATCTTGGTTTAATGCTGATAATCGTTACAAACATGATTCAACCATTATTATTACTTAATAACTGAAGTCCCATGGGAAGTATAGCTTACTTTTTGGGAATTGGTATAAAGCCTCTCCTTTAAAGGAGAAAAAGCGGTCGTTAGCGGAGCTTCCCGAAGGGTGGGATGGCGCCATTCGGAGCGGGTCTGTAAGAACGGGTTTCCTCGCCATATCCAATCGACCAAGAGAAGAAAAAAAATTACCTTTTGCGTCAATCCTATCCGTTTTCAAGGAGAGGTAATTATTAATTATTAATTATTAATTATTAATCGTTGAACACCTACCACCTTCTTATTTCCTAACCTTTAATCCTGTCATAGTTTCAAGTTCTTGTCTGAATAATAAAGCATATCGACTAGGGATATCAACCAAGGTAACGCTTTCATTATTTTGTGCATCCAAATAAACAATTGCTATTTGAACCCTAGCTTGTTTATCTATAGCACTAATTATTCCACCTACAGGAGAAAGAATACCTTTTGCAACACTTCTTCTGACTTGAGTTTTTGCATAATCTCCTGTAGAAAGTTCTGTAATTTGTTCTTTCTTTAAAGTCAAATTAGCATCTTGATATTCTTCTTTATCAAATTCTATATCCAGGCGCTTACCCGAAATATCTACGTTGACTTTGCATTGATTTAACTCCCCATTATTATTATTTAAACAATGAGCACTATGAGTTCTAGCTAAGGCAATATTAGCTGGAAAAAATAATGAAGCAATAGATACAAGAGCAATTAATTGTTTTTGCATAATTTTAGCCATTTTAATTAATAAAAGTCAGGAGTCAGGAGGAAGAAAGAAGGAAGTTTTTGGCGTTGCATAGTGACGAATGATTTTAGATTTTTGATGAACAGGATTTTGGATTAATCAATTGCTAGAATGATTGATATTAGGTTTTTTTAGTCAAAGTCTAAACTAATTTTTGGCAATATCATTCCATAATGTGCAACCCCAAGTTTTTTATCACGCTATTAAACGGACATGATATTAGTTATATAGGAGAGAAGGAATAAATGGATACTGAAAAGTTGCCCCTCCCAGTCTACAAACCCCAAAAAGCTTGTAGAAACTATTGAGGCGGTGGAGTATTACAACAGATTTCACCATGGCGTGAGGTACATCCTTCGCAGGCAAGATGCCCGCACTATCAACATCTTAACGTTAATATTTGTACTTCATATACAACCGAATCTGCTGTAAACCCATGAAGAAAAAGGTTAGTGGTGCATTGTAATGGTATAGTTGCCACTGGGAGCATCTTGCTCCCGTTCTAATGATTTTTGCCATGATATAGCCAGTGAGAGCATTTTATACCATTTCTGAATAATAATGCTATATTTGATTACCATCTCCCTACTCCCCTACTCAAGGAAACATAGAAAAGTTTTTGAGGTTTGGTATTATTCAGAACTACGAATCTGTAAACCAGTCAAAATTTCTAAATCTTTCATTAGAGGTTCGCTTTGTTTTGTAGGAATATCAATCATAGTGACATTTTTATTGTTTTGATAATCCACATATTCAATAGCTAACTGAGTCCTGTCCTGTTTAGCAAACATACCAACTAAAGCTCCCAACGGACCGAGAATTAAACTGGCACCAATAGTTTCTTTGGCTCTTTTTTTAGCATATTCACCAGTTGAAATTTCAGTAATTTGATTACCTCTCAACTTCATATTAACATCTTGAAATTTTTCAGATTTAAAATTCATTTCCAGGCTGTTATTTCGGTCTGAGATAATAACTCTACACTTTTTCATTTCACCACTAATAATATTCAGGCAGTGAGCGCCATGTTCTCCAGCTAAAGCCTGGTTGTTACTCCAAACAACTGTAGCAATAGATATCAAAATAGCAATTTTTTTCATACTCTTAATGTAGTGAATTAATACTTAATCAGATTGACTAAAGCTTTTTATATATTAGCTCTAATAAACCTACACTATATTATATTATCTAGAGAATTAGTGTTGGATAATTAACATTATCAAGGATAAAAAAAATCTATAGTGCTACGCGCTAGGGAATAGGGAACAGGGAACTGTAAAAGGGTTTTAGGATTGAAAAATGTCCTAACCAATTCTTGTAATGCTATAAAGTTGATATCGATAAAATTATGGCCAATTCCATTAGTATCCCCAGATACTTTTTCCTTCTTGCTTTTTCAAATAACAATCCTAATATCAAGTCTCATTAATTAGCCATAATAAAAATGTTTTCTCTGATAAATTTCTCCCTATTCCCTATTCCCTATTCCCTAAATTTTGTATTGTGGGTATTCAAAGAGACATGATATAAATCATTCCTAATATTGCTGCGATGTTTCCAATTTCCTATTCCTGATATATTGTATGAAGTTTTACAAAAATCAATATCAATGTGGGAAATATCAAATAAAATAGTAAACGAAAAAATATACTAGCCAAAGCAACATGAATAATTTACAACAGTGGACTTCACTCTTAGGCAGAATATTCCTCTCTGCAGTTTTTATCAAATCAAGTATTGGTAAAATTTTCGATCCAGCAAGTACTCAACAATATATGGCATCTGCTGGAATTCCTGGTTGGCTTTTATTTCCGACAATTGCTGTTTTATTAATAGGTGGATTATCTGTTTTAGTTGGTTATAAAGCCCGTTATGGCGCACTTTTATTAATAGGATTTTTAATTCCAAGTACTCTGATTTTCCACAATCTTTTTGCAGATCCTTCCCAGGAAATTGCTTTTATGAAAAACCTTGGATTAATAGGAGGATTGTTAATAGTTTATTCTTTTGGACCAGGTTCAATTAGTTTTGATGGGAAAAATATTAATTATGATTAAATAAGGCAGAAGAGAAAATTACTTATGGATAGTATCCGACACGCCACTTCGTTTCTTATAACCCCAAACAATTTTAAGCACTCCTGTTGACGGTGAGGTATTAAACCCGCTACAGAAAAAATAATACTAAATTTATTTAGGAAAAAAGTCAAAAATAAACTTAATAATTTCCTAGATTTATACAAAAATATAGTATATATAGTTTTTTTCAAAACCAGTATGGAAATTGCTATATCAAAAGTTTAAAATTTGTAAGAATTTCCTGCGGAATGCTGCGCAAACAGCTATTAGCTCTCATTAGAGGGTTTAAATGAATATAGACTGTTTCAAGCTTTGAGGCGTAAGTATAAATTCTGGCTCAATTAGTAAAGTTTTTATCTAAAACTAAAAGCAATAGCTGATGGCTGATAGCTGACGGCTGAATACTTATTAAAATTCAGACAAAATAATATTTTCCCTTCTTCCTTCTTCCTTCTTATTTCTTCCTTCTTCCTTCTTCTATAAATATCAATAAATTTGTTAGAAAATATGAAAACACAGTGGGAAAACTTTTTACAAAATCTTGGTGAATGGCATGGTTCATTTACTAAAATTTCTGCTCAAGGAGATATAGTTGAAGATACACCTAGTATTCTGATTTTAGAAAGTTTGGATGATCAGAATAAAACAGTCCGTCTCACTCTTCGTCGCTTTACTTCTTCAGGGGATAATTCTCAGCCAAAAGTTAATGAATTAGTCAGAGAATATCAAAATTTTGGCAAAGATACTATGTTTTTTGAAGATGGTGCTTTTTCTCAAGGTTCAATTCAAATATCACCAATTTCAGTTAATGGTGCTGAGTTTAGTTTTATTAATCAAAATCGTCGTCTTCGTTTAGTAGAATTATTTAACCAGGATGGAAGTTTCCAAACATTAACTTTAATTCGAGAAAAACGAGCAGGTACAAATGCTTTAGAAAATCCAACTCTCACAGTAGATGCTTTATTAGGGAAATGGCAGGGAGAAGCTATTACTATTTATTCCGATTTGCGGACACCGGATGTTTATCCAACTCAAATGCAATTAAAGGTTGATAATACAGGTCGATTATTTCAGCAAATTACTTTTGGCAATACTAATCAGAAAACAATTACTTCTACTGCGAGAATTGAAGGCTCTATTTTACACTTCGACCAAGGTTCTCAACCTGTAAAAGTCTTACTTCTTCCTGATGGTGCTTCTGCTACTTTGCCGATCAAAGTTGAGTTGAGAAAACCTGTATTTTTTGAAGCTGGTTGGTTAATTAAACCTGACCTTCGTCAACGACTTATTCGTACCTATAATGAGAAAGGAGAATGGGTTAGTTTAACCTTAGTTACTGAACATAGAATTAATTGAAGAAGGTTTTAGGTTGTAGGTTGTAGGTGGTAGGTTTTAGGTTTTAGGTGGTAGGTTAATTATTTACTGGTAGGTTAAAATTACTTTTTGCCAAACCTATAGCGCTTTTCAAATTGATGAACCACATCTTCACACATCAAATCTTGTAGGGATGTTCCATGGAATTTCCCTACTGTGGTTTACCCAAATGAAAACCGTTGTTAGTAACCAGGCAAAAGGAAGAATTAAAAAGGAAAAAGTGGATGAGGACAGTCAACTAACTGGCACTTCGTGTCTGCAAACCCTAACTAATTGTAAATATCGTGTAGAAGGTGGGTTATTAAACTCAAAAGAAAAAGATAATTTTAGAATATATTTTCTTGAATAATCAAGAATACATTTAGTTATCTAGGAGAAAATAAAGAAGAAAAAAGTGAATGGGGATACTGAAAAGTTGCCCCTGTATCTACAAACTTCAACTAATTGTAGACATCATGTAGAAAGCGAGGAATTAAATCAAAGAAAGCTATTAACGGAATGTGGAAAAATGTCATTATCTATCCAAGTTATTCTGCTAGTCGCTACAACAATTTATCAAGCGATCGCCTGTCATTTGGAAAATCAAAAACCACCTCCAGGAAAACTATTTGATGTTGGTGGTTATCGTCTACATTTATATGTTGTAGGAGAAGCTAGTCCAACCATTATTCTCGACCACAGTTTAGGTGGAATAGAAGGATATTTCCTAGTAGAAAAACTGGCAAAGTTAGGGCGAGTATGTATTTACGACAGAGCTGGATATGGATGGAGCGAACATAGCCCCCATCCTCGAACTAGCAGTCAAATTGTCACAGAATTAGATACCTTACTTACCCAAGCAAAAATTCAGCCACCTTACATTTTAGTAGGAAATTCTTTTGGTAGTTACAATGTCAGATTATATGCTCATCGCTTCCCAGAAAAAGTTATTGGCATGGTACTTACAGATGGACTCTATGAAACAGAAATGCTGAAAATGCCTATCCAATTACAAGCTTTGAAGCTATTATTTATTTCCGGCTTTGTTATGTCTATTTTAGGCTCAATATTAGGAATTATTCAGCTATTAAGAAAATGTGGAATATTTGAATTGATTAAACCTGAATTACGACAATTTTCTCAAGAGTCGAGAAATCATGTAAAACATTCTTTTTGT
This sequence comes from Okeania sp. SIO2F5, assembly GCF_010692685.1. Lineage (NCBI taxonomy): Bacteria > Bacillati > Cyanobacteriota > Cyanophyceae > Oscillatoriales > Microcoleaceae > Okeania > Okeania sp. SIO2F5. The sequence goes on from NZ_JAAHGU010000110.1 coordinate 11,210, forward strand.
CGCTCTAAACACTGGATTACAATGAGTCGAGAAATACTAAATCTAAATAATAGTGGAAATCAGGTTATTATTGCTAATCAGTTTGCTTCGATGCCAGTAGTTAGTATCAAAGCTAATTCTTTTTTTCACCCTTGTTGGTGGACTTTTTTAATTCCTCTGAAATCAGCCAACAAATTACGAGAGCAAATGCACAAAAATTTGTGTAATCTATCAACAAATTGTGTTCAAATTCAAGCTAATAAAAGTAGCCATTTTGTATGGATAGACGAACCCAGTCTAATTGTAGATGGTGTCAAAATTTTACTAGACAAACTAAATCAAACTACATCGACGACTTAACGCCAATTTCAAAAGTGCTTTATACTTTTTATCGCTAATAGTATAAGCTCTAAATCTTTCCAAGTGGGGGTTATTCATCTGAGCATCAAAAAAAACAAACTGTCGCTTTAGAGTAGTCATCAGGGGAGACTTGAGACCTTATTTCTTGATCAACCAAAACAATTACTTTCTCAGCCCCCTCGCAATGACAGTCATAGGTTGAGAGCGAGTTGAAGACTTAGTTTATAAATCAGTATCTAATAACTGAGTGCTAATTACTATAGATTACATCGACGACTTAACGCCAATTTCAAAAGTGCTTTATACTTTTTATCGCTAATAGTATAAGCTCCAAATCTTTCCAAGTGGGGGTTATTCATCTGAGCATCAAAAAAAACAAACTGTCGCTCCCTGAGTCGCTCCACCAACTTTACCATCGCCACCTTCGACCCTTCAGGAATATTGAAAAACATTGACTCCCCAATAAAACCCCCACCAATCACAATTCCTAAAATCCCCCCAGCAAGTTCATCTCCTTGCCAAGTCTCAAAACTATAAGCATACCCCGCTTGATTCAAAGCTTTGTAAATCTGCTTGAGTTCCCCAGATATCCAAGTTGTTTCTCGATCTGCACAACCTTCAACTACAGCCTCAAAATCCTGATTAACACCAACAGTAAAACGATTTTGATTAATGATACGACGTAGTGACCGTGGATAGCGAAATCTTTCATCCAAAGGAATCAAAGCTCGTTTCCGACTACCATACCACTTTAAACTATTCTCTCCATCATTCGCCATGAGGAAATAGCCCTGAGCATATCCTTGTATGATGGAGTTAATATCATATTCTATCATGGAATTACCATTAACAATTTATAATAGAAAATTTAAGATTATGCCTGAACCAATAAAACCAATTACTTTACCCACAGCAGAAAACCCCGAACAGGAAGGGGAATGGTTGCGAGCTTCCTTACACAAATGGCTCAATCAAGAGTTTATCCCGGAAAAAGTTAATGAGGACATTGCTAAAAGAGCGGCCCAAATATTTATTCGCCACCGTATGGAAGGAGAAAATGATTTAGGCTCATTGGTAATTGCTATTGTGACAGAAATGCAAGCCTTTGATTTTTCCCAGAGTTTTTATGGAGAGTTCGCGATCGCCAATGCTGTTAGTGACTTACTATTAGATAGTCTGGGAATAGAACGCTGTTGTGGACAATAAAAGATTTTAATATTCCCAGTTCTTACTTTTTTAGGGGGGGTTTTGGCATAATGGGCGCTTGTTTTCCCATCTTTTATATCATGTCTTGATAATAGCGATGTGGAAAAAACTTGTCCTCTTGCTTCAACAGCAAATCTTTCTATTTTCCCTACTCCCCTACTTCCCTACTCCCCTACTCCCCTACTATCCTACTTATCTTAATAATAAGTATTCAACTGGAAATGACATTACAGGTGGACAAACTGATTTGTTTAACCCACCCCTAAATAAGAGATATAAGACTTTCAGCTAACCTGAAAGCTCAGTGTAGATAGCTATAAACTACCAACTAGACTTAACAACTCCTGGTAGAAGACCTTCGTGAGCCATTTCTCGGATAACGTTACGAGATAGTCCAAAATCCCGATAATAACCTCTTGGGCGTCCAGTTAACCAACAACGGTTTCGCACGCGAGAAGGGGCACTATTACGAGGTAATCTCTGGATTTGACGATGGATTTCTATTTTATCTTCTAAATCTTCTGCTTCTTCAAATTGCAGTTTCAGCTCTGCACGTTTAGCAGCATATTTTTCTACTAATTTTTTGCGTTTTTTCTCACGCTCGATCATGCTCTTTTTTGCCATGATTAGTTTCTTTAATTGCTCCAAATAATCGGTATCTTTAATTTTAAGGTATTAACCCAATCTCTAATAATACCATAGATTTTGTCAGGTGTGGTGAGATAGAGTGATGGGGTGATGGGGAGCTAGGGGGCGTTGCACAGTGGCGAATGATTTGAGATTTTTGATTGAATTTGATTTTGGATTTGATAATTGCTAGAACAATTAATATTAGGTTTTTTTAGTCAAAGTCTAAACCTCTTTTTGGCAGTATCATTCCATAATGTGCAACCCCCCCTACTCACTACTCCCTATTACCTATATACCTCAAGTAGGTTTCTGCAATTCTGCGGTCGAAGGACATAATTCAGCCAATAAACATTTATCGCAGGCTGGATTTTTGGCCTTACAAACTGCCCGGCCATGATAAATTAATCGGATTGACCAATTTTCCCAATCAGGTTGAGGTAGTAACCGCATTAAATCTCGCTCTATTTTAATTGGATCGGAATGTTCTGTTAAACCCAATCTTTGACTTAACCGTTTAACATGAGTATCTACTGTTACCCCTACAATAATTCCATAGGCATGAGCTAAAACAACATTAGCTGTTTTCCTTGCTACTCCTGGTAGTTGTAACATTTGTTCCATCTGCTTTGGCACTTGGTAGTTGAACTTTTCAACAATCATTTGGCAAGTAGCCTTAATATTTTTGGCTTTATTACGATAAAATCCTGTGGAGCGCACTAGGTTTTCTAATTCTTCAAGATCTGCATTTGCTAGTGCTACAGCATCCGGGAATTTTTCAAATAAGGCAGGTGTAACTTTATTAACTCGTTCATCTGTACATTGGGCAGAAAGGATAGTTGCCACAAGTAACTGTACTGGGGTTTGATAACTCAGGGTACAGGTGGCATCTGGATAAAGACGTTTGAGACGAAGGAGTATTTCGAGCGATCGCTTTCGCTTCGCTGAAAATTTACGAGTTGTCACCATTATTGGGAAGGAAGATGGAAGAAGAAAGAGACAGAAAGGAAAGAATAATTTATACCATAAGGAAGAATAAAGAGGCAAGGGTAAGGAAGGAAAGTAAAATCAACCACTTTTTCCATCTATATCTTTACTTATTTTACTCAAGAGCTTAATTCTCGAAAGAAAAAAAGGACAGGACTGACGCACGAGGCACTAAAAAGTAGCATTTGAGATTGCTTTCCGTCCCGGAATGCTCCGCAAACCCTGTCGGTCGCAATGACAGAAATACCTTCTCATGCGTAAGTCCTAAAGGAAAAACGAACCTATCGTTCATGCCTACTTATACTATGTCCGTTGAATAGTGCGATAGAACTCCGTTCCGCTTACGCGATGAACAAAAACTTTCTTCTCCTTTTTCCTTCTGTTTTTCTCCTGACTCCTGAGGACTGACTCCTGAGGACTGACTCCTCCTAAATATTCAACCGGACATGATACTATCTTTTACCTTTGCAGTAACGATCGCACTCCATCCAGATTAGCAGTATCTCTAATAACTAAGAAAATTCCTAAACCTAACAATACTACTAAACCTGTCTGCATCACATTTTCCTGAATATTCATAGGTAAGGGTTTACCTCTTACTCCTTCTATGAATAAAAATGCTAACTGACCGCCGTCTAAAGCAGGTAAAGGTAAAATATTAATCACTGCTAAGTTAATGCTAATCAATGCTGCAAATTGAAATAATTCCCCTACATTGTCTTTAGCAATTTTTGCCCCCATATCTACAATGGCCACAGGCCCGGCAAGTTGTCCTGCTGTCTGACTAAAGTTACTAATGAGTTGTCCAAAACCTTGAACTGTTAAAACTACAATCCTTTGAAATTCATTAGCACCGACACTAAAAGCTGCAAAAATATTGTCAGGGCGATTTCGCACTATGTCTCCATTGGAAATTAGTTGTACTCCAATACGACCTTTGCCATCATCTCCTAAGTCTGGTGTGACTTCAACAAATAGCTTTTGTCCGTCACGCTCAAGCTCCATATCCAAAGATTTATTCGGATTATTTTGAATTGTTTCTACTAGGGTAGTAATAGCTTCTTTGTCTGGGCCTAATTGCCGGTCGTTAACGGATAAAATAATATCATTTGCTTTAATACCTGCTTTAGTAGCGACAGAGCTAACGTCTGTAGCAACTGCTGGAACTTTTACTCCGGGAGCATAGTTAAATTCTGGTATGCCAATGATACTCACTTGAGTAACTAATAGAAAATAAGCAAATATTAGATTGGCAATTACTCCCGCACTGAGAACGATCGCTCGGTCGAGGATAGGGCGGTTGCGTAATAGGTCTGGGTCATCTTTGGGAATTGTACTATCGGGGTCATTATCGGGAAAACCCACAAAACCGCCAAATAGAAAGCTGCGGATAGCATATTCTGTTTCTGGCCCTTGATATTTCCATAATACCGGGCCAAATAAACCGATGGAAAAACGATTAACGTGGATTTTTTGGAGTCGAGCTGCTAGAAAATGGCCTAACTCGTGAACTACAATGAGTGCGCCTAAAACTGCGATCGCTAACAATACGGACATTAGTTATTCCTGTTAAGTTTCCAATTATATAAAGTTAAACCTTTATTATAGAACCTTGATGGGATCTATTAGGCATCTCCAGAAAAGAGGGAGTAGGGAGTAGGGGGAAAGAATTGATGAATAGGAGTGCCATAATTGATTTTATTTTTGATTATTGGAGATGTCTATTTATGTACTTACAGTAGTTTTGGAGTTGATAAGGTACAAAGTTTTAGGAGTTTAGGGAATAGAGATTAATATTAAACTTTACCTCACGGTTCCTCAAAAGTGCTGTAAATATAGGTAGATGATGAATATGGGGGCAAATTTTCACCTTTTTCCCCTATTCTATTTCTCGAGTTCCTGAGTTCACAGTCCTGCTCCTTTGCTAAAAACTCCTACCTTTGTCAAGATATCAAATGGGTGCATCTCATATTTGCAAAAATACTTTTTTGCTATATATTCCCTATTCCCTATTCCCTATTGCCTGTTGCCTTTCGGAACTGTTGCCTAAAAGCGATAAATTTTTGGCTTTATTCTTGCATTGAGATGCACCCTACCAAATGACTTATATAAATGAATTTATCTTGGTTTTTGCTCTGGCTATTTTTATTATACTTTCAATACTCAGCACTCTACTTTCTTCTAGACTATTATCTATTTAGCTTTAATATCAAGTCACTTTAAATTTATATTTATATAGTAATCAGGAATAATTTTGATAGGTATTTAAGAACAATTAATATCAATCAAAATCCTGATTATATTCTAACTATTGACTCCTGACTCCTAATAAATAACCTAGTTATTTGTAGCAAATACTTATCAAATTAGCATAATACTTCAAAAATTAATTATCAGCTTTTTTTTATTTCTTCTATCTTGCCTTAGTGTGGCACAAAATTTAACTAGCTATTAGCTATTAGCTAGCCTCCTAGGTCGGAACTACGGACTTCAGCTATCAGCCTCAAAATTTGCGCATATAATTAGGTATCTGTTTGCGGAGCATTCCGGACCGAAACGCTTTTTAAGACTCCGATTTTTGACAACGTTCTAAATAAATTCGAGCTACTCGATCATTAGGGTTTTAATTCAGACAATCTTGAAATAGTTGAGCAGCTTGACTAAGTTTTCTTGATAATAAAAAATAATGGCTTTTTCAAACAGATGTTTGGTGATTTTCTTACCCTCTAAGCATTCAGGTGGTTCGGTATCAAAAACTTCAAATACCGTCACCATTTTTGCTTTTCCTTTTACCTTGACTCTGTCAATTAATCTAATAGAATATTTCCCGGATTTTCTAATGATATAAAAGTAGAATTACTGATTAATAAAGACACATCATATTGTTTGGTTAATTGTTCTAAACGAGATGCTAAGTTTACCGTATCGCCAACAACTGTACCATCTATTCTTTGAGAACCTCCTACTGTACCTAAAATCAAATCTCCCGTATTAATTCCGCAGTTAGTAGATCGCTCAGAAGGTGGAGCCATACTAATGAAGTTTGCCATAAATAACAACTACCGTGAGGCATATATTGAGTTGGAGAAAAAACTGTTTTTAATAGTTCCCATATTTTCATTTTTACGATCTTAATTATGATTACTATGGAGGAGTAATTTCAGTTATCAGTTATCAGTTATCAGTACCCCATAAAAGAGCGTAAGTCTGCAAATTACTTTTCTAGAAACAGTAGATAACTAACCGGAGCTTGAGTCAACAATGTTTGACCATCCACCACCACATCAGCGCGGGCCGTACAGTTTGTCCAATCTTTTGTTGCCGTCACATCAAACAATTTGCTTAATACCTCGGAAGTTTTGCGGATAATCTCTTCTGCTTTAACCTCCACCTTTTTCGACTCTGGTGGGAGTTGTTCTCTCTCCTCATCTTTGGGGTGATAGGTTCGAGAAATACCGGAAAGTAAAGCGGGTTTCTGTAAAGCTTTTTGAGCTTCTGCTAGTTCCTGCACTGACCGACTTTTGATTCCTTTTTCAATCGCAATAATTTGATTTAATCGTGCCATCTGAGTCTTTATGTTTTGTATTGCTTGTAATATGCTGTAATTTATGACAACTGTCTACCAGAATTTATTGCCAGATTTTTCTCTTTTCCTCCTTCCTTTCTTCCTTCTTCCTTCTTCCTTCTTCCTTCTTCCTTCTTTCTCCTTTCTTCTTCTTATAAGCTAAAATAAATTTTGTAGAGTTCAAGTAAAGCAATGAGTTTAGAGAAAGATTTATTGAAGCAATATTTAAGACCTATGAAAGAAAAAGACTTATTGAAAACTTTGAAAAAAACCGCAAAAAAAGCTTCTAAGACGAATATTTCTATGGTCAAAAACTCAGATGACTTTCGTTTAAATAAAAAAGCAGAAAAGAAGATAATTTCCTCTAATTTAAAGTCATCAAACTGGTTGCGATCTCTAATAGTTAGAAAATAATTTTACTTTGTTTAAGCTCCACAGCGACTGCTAATTTTTCTTAAATTTCAGTCTATCAAAGTAGGTAAGAGAACAGGGAACAGGGAACAGGGAACAGGGATAAATTGATCGGATAAAACATTTTTACCCTAGGCTAATTAATGAGATTTGATATGACAAACTGAGTAAGTATTCCGCAGGAAATGTTTACCAAACTGATATGAATAAATCATTTTCCATGACCGTATTTGACATATACAAAGAAAGCTTAAAACTCAGGCAACACCAAATTTTTCCCTCCTCCCTATTCCTTGCTCTCTACCTTTTCCTTCTTTCCTCTTCCTTTCCTTCTTTCTTCTCGATCATGAGCAAAAATCCTCATCAAATTTCTTTCAATGCTGGTTTTGTAAATAAATTAACATTAGACAATGAAGATGTTAAACAATTGCTGTTAGCCAATAACATCGCTACATTATATGCAGCAATAAAAGGGCAAAAAATTAGCTTAGATTTAATAATTAAGGCATTAAAAGATAATTCACCAGAAATACAATGGAGAGCTTATACTATTTTGCAGGAAATAGAAGAACCTCAAGTTATACAGGCATTATCAGAATATCAATGGGAAGCAGCTAGACTTTTAGAATTATATGTAAATGGTAATAGAAAATTTATTAGGGCTAATTTCTGTAATGCTGAATTAACAGATGTTGATTTGAGTCGGATTAATTTAAGTTCAGCTAACCTCAAAAATTCTAACTTAAGAAATACAAATTTCAGTCATGCTAATTTGCAAAATGCTAATCTAACAGAAGCTTATTTAAGCTGTTGTAATTTCAGTCATGCTTGTTTAAAAGGGGTTGATTTTACTCATGCTTTTATGTGGGGATCTAATCTCAGTAATGTTGACTTAAATGGAATGTATTTAGTAAATATAAATTTCAGTCATGTTAATTTACAAAATACCAACTTAAGTCAAGCCAATTTAAGTTATGGTAACTTGAAAAGTGCTGATTGTTGTGATGCAAATTTGAAGAATATTATTCTCAAAAATGCTAATCTAAGTAACATTAATTTGAACAGGGTAAATTTACAGGAAGCTAACCTAATAAATACTAATTTAAGTGGGGCTAATCTTCAAGAAGCTGACCTGAAAAACGCTAATTTGAAATATGCAGAATTATGGGATGCTAATTTGAGTAGAGCTAATTTTTTTGGTGCTGACCTGAGTAATGCTAATCTAGAATCTGCAAATCTTCAGGATGCTAATTTAGAAAATAGTAACCTTGAGAATACTAATCTGGAAAATGCTAATTTAGAAGGCTGTAAATTACCGTAGATGGGAGATGGGGAGTAGAGGAGATGGGAAAAAAAGACACCTAGTGCCGCTACGCGGAAGTTAAAAGTCATGCATCTAAAAGTCAGTCATTTTTGATTTGTAATTGTTTTAGGATTTTGTAACTGGTCAGTTATTTCCGCCATCCTGCACTAGAAACAAAAATCTATTGCACAGTTTTAGATGTATCAGTCCACTACTATTTGATTTACTGACTCCTGACTCCTGACTCCTGACTCCTGACTCCTAGTTCTTCCGTGTATTTGTTGTCATATAATGACTACGATTAATATTTTTCCACATGACACGGAGATTTAAGTCTTGGGTATAGAACTGCGCAGCTATGTATATATAGATAATTTGCAACCTCAACACGCCGCTTATATCGGTACAGTGGCCCTTGGCTTCTTGCCCCTACCTGGGGATACCTCTCTGTGGGTGGAGATTTCGCCAGGTATTGAAATTAATCGGATTACTGATGTGGCCCTCAAGTCTAATTCTGTTCGGCCTGGGGTACAGTTTGTGGAACGACTTTATGGTTTGCTAGAAATTCATTCCAGTCGTCAGGGAGATACGAAAGCTGCTGGAAAGGCTATTTTACAAGCTCTGGGGGTGGCGGAACGCGATCGCCTCAAACCTCGTATTGTCTCTAGTCAGGTGATCCGGAATATTGATTCCCACCAAGCACAATTAATTAATCGTAACCGTCGAGGCCAAATGCTTTTGGGTGGACAAACTCTCTATGTATTGGAGGTGCAACCTGCTGCTTATGCCGCTTTAGCTGCTAATGAAGCGGAGAAAGCTGCTCTCATTAATATTTTACAAATTCAAGCTGTGGGTAGTTTTGGACGGCTTTATTTGGGCGGAGAAGAACGGGATATTTTGGCAGGTTCTCGAGCAGCTTTAGAGGCCATGCAAAATGTTTCTGGTCGGGAACATTCTGAGAAAGCTCAAGAATAAAAGAAGGAAGAAGGCATCCCCCCCTACCCCCCTTTGAAAGCTATTCCTGTTGAAGAAGGAGACAGGAGACAGGAGACAGGAGGAAAATTACATGGGGATTCGCTCCCCCAACTAATTTTGAACACTCCAGTTGACGGTGGGGTATTAAACCAACAAAGAAAATGATAAGGAACTCCTGAAAATCTTGTGGCGAGAAGGGAGAAGGGAGAAATCGTCAATTTAGCTAGGCAAAACTACTTAACCTATCTAAATAAATGTGCTTTTAAATACATTTTTTCTGAGGGAAAAGCCTTTTGAGGGCTAACACATAATTTGTCTATTTTGTCAAGTTTGATGTTAAGGAAAATGTTCATAAAGCATAGCTTTGAAAGGGGGGACCGAAGTTGGAAAAATCTGGCGTTATCTGACCGTATAAAATCTAGTTTTATGTATAAAAAAACATTTAGTGACTCTCTCTAGTCAAGTGTTTCTCGGAGTCATCAGGTAAACTTGTTGTTCTTCTTTCTGCGCCCTACAAATATGAGAGTTGCTATATGATAATTATGCATGAGTACTTAAAAATTTGTACATAACCAATTTTGTTAAAACTTGTTCCTTAGATAGAAATTGCTATAAATTTAACAATGTCAGAAAAACTTAAATTAATGGTTGTTGATGATGAACCTAATAATTTGGATTTAATATATCGGACTTTTAGAGGTGAATTTAAAGTTATTAGGGCAGAAAATGCTAGTTTAGCGATGGAAATTCTCGAAACTGAAGGGGAAATGGCTATTATTATTTCTGACCAAAGTATGCCAGATATGACAGGTATTCAATTTCTTAGAAAAACAAAAGATAGCTTTCCTGATACTATTCGTGTTTTGTTAAGTGGTTATGCTGAAGAACAAATAAATTGTGATGTTAATGACATAAAGCAGGCTGATATTTTTAAATGTATAGCTAAACCTTGTGCCATTCCAGAACTGAAAGTTGTCATTCAAGAATCTGTGGAATTATATAAGGCGAAGAAGGGTTTTTAACTAAGTCAGAAGTCAGAAGTCAGAAGTTAGAAGTTATTTTTGTAACGGAGATGGATGAGCAAAACTCCAAAAAGATTTCGCCAATCAAGGTGGGGGTTGCGCGACCAAATTATTTTGATAACTAAGAAAGAATAAAATACTTGAAGTTTGTCAAAAGAATATAGCAATTATATTCTGATTGTCTAGAAGATATAATAGTTTTGAATTTTGTTAAAAGTAGAAAATAATATAATTTTTGACAATAGGAAATTAGCCATGAAAGTTGTTAATATTTCAAGAAATTGTTGATTATTGCCAATTAGGTAAGTTATATATATTTTGTTTTTCTAGTTTTGATGATTAACTTATTTTTAATTCAATTGATATAGATTTTAAAAGAGGAATAAGAAACGAAAAAACAGGTAATTAAAATATTCTCAAAATACTGATAACTGAATTGATGTATAAAATATAATTAAAAATTGTTAAGCTTAAGCATTATCTATAGCAGTGGAAGGAAAGGTTAGGACATATAAAAAGCTTAAAACTCAGATAACGCAAGATTTTTCCTTCCTCCTTACTTCCCTCTTCCTTCTGCTATAAGAGCCAATATTAATGATTTGGCCATGAAAAACATAACTTGCTCTTAACCTAAACTTGGAGACTAATTATAAATGCTGAGATTAGAACATATAAGTAAAATTTATCCTACAGGTGTTGTTCTTAAAGATGTTAACTGGGAAGTTAAACCAGGCGATCGCATTGGGTTAGTGGGTGTAAATGGGGCAGGAAAATCTACTCAATTAAAAATTATTACTGGAGAAATAGAACCTTCTTCTGGAGAAATTATTCGTCCTGCTAGTTTAGAAATTGCTTACTTAAATCAAGAATTTGAAGTAGACCCTAACCGTACTGTGAGAGAAGAATTTTGGAGGGTATTTAAGGAGGCAAATGAAATCCATGAATCTCTACAAAAAGTACAGCGAGAAATGGAAACTTCTAGTCCAGAAGAGTTGGATGAATTGATACATAAATTAGACCGTTTACAACGACAATTTGAAGGTTTAAATGGTTATGGACTAGATGCAGAAATTGAGAAAATATTGCCCGAAATGGGATTTGAACCGGAAGATGGCGATCGCTTGGTTAGTGCTTTTAGTGGTGGTTGGCAAATGCGTATGAGTTTGGGTAAAATTCTCCTACAAAATCCAGATATATTATTATTGGACGAACCTACGAACCACTTAGATTTAGAAACAATTGAATGGTTAGAGGATTATTTGAAAAAATTAACTACTCCTATGGTTATAGTTTCCCATGACCGGGAATTTCTTGACCGTCTTTCGACTCAAATTGTGGAAACAGAACGAGGAGTTTCTAATACTTATTTGGGTAATTATTCGGCTTATTTACAACAAAAGTTAGAAAATCAAGCGGCACAACTGAGCACTTATGAACGACAACAAAAAGAAATAGAAAAACAACAAGCTTTTGTGGAACGTTTTCGCGCTAGTGCTACTCGGAGTACCCAGGCAAAAAGTAGAGAAAAACAATTAGAAAAAGTAGAACTTGTAGAGGCACCCGTAGCAGGATTAAGAAGTTTAAGTTTCCGTTTTCCTCCAGCACCACGTAGTGGTAGAGAGGTAGTAACAATTAAAGATTTAGTTCATACTTATGGGGAGAAAATTTTATTTTTAGGAGCAAATTTAGAGATAGAAAGAGGCGACCGGATTGCTTTTTTGGGGCCGAATGGTTGTGGGAAATCTACTATTTTGCGGATGATTATGGGAATGGAAGAACCTACAGAAGGTACTGTTAAATTAGGTAATCATAATGTTATTCCTAGTTATTTTGAGCAGAATCAAGCGGAAGCTTTAGACCTCACAAAAAATGTGATGGACACTATTCATGATGAGGTGCCGGAGTGGAAAAATGAAGAAGTAAGAACTTTACTTGGTAATTTCTTATTTAGTGGTGAGACAGTATTTAAAAAAGTAGCTGCTTTAAGTGGGGGTGAAAAGGCACGTTTGGCTTTAGCAAAAATGTTACTTAAACCAGGTAATTTTATGTTACTTGATGAGCCAACAAATCATTTGGATATTCCAGCCAAGGAAATGTTGGAGGAAGCTTTGAAAAATTATGATGGAACTGTGGTTATTGTTTCTCACGACCGTTATTTTATTTCTCAAGTGGCAAATAAAATTGTGGAAATTCGTGATGGTGATTTTCATGTTTATTTAGGAGATTATCATTATTATTTAGATAAGATTGAGGAGGAAAAAGAGGCAGAAAGGGTGGCAAAGATTATGGCTGAAAAAGCTGCTAAGAAAGCTGAGAAAGCTGCTAAGAAGAAACAGAAGGATAAGGAGAAAGCTGCGGCTAAACGTAAATAATTTTTTAAGCATTCAGCCGTCAGCTATCAGCTATCAGCTATTGATTTTGGGGAAGGTAAAATTCAGTCCAGTAGGTTGGGTTGAACGGCAGTGAAACCCAACACAATCTTACTACTTTTGGGTTTCGTTCCTCAACCCAACCTACGCCTACCCCTTCTTCCTTCTTCCCTCTTACTTCTTCCCTCTTCCCTCTTCCTTCTTACTTCTTCCCTCTTACTTCTTCCCTCTTCCTTCTTACTTCTTCCTTCTTTTTTAACTATGTCTATTCTTATTCACTTTGAAAATATAATTTTGTTGACCTACCTCACAATATCTATGGGTTGGAAACAACCTATTGTGAGACCATCAAATTATCAAATTAATCCAGTAACAAGTCAGTTATTGACACAAAATTCTCAACCAGTCGCGGCAGAATTAACAGAGATTTTACCGAAAATCAAACAACAAACTAAAGTGCCAATTTTACTTCCGAGTCAATTATTAATTACAGGCACAGATAATCAAATTTATGTTGATGGGAAAGGTACAAATAATAGTTATGAAATAACTTTAGCTTTTGAAAAAGATTGTACTGCTAATGCTTGCTCCATTGGTTATATCAGTGGAGAAAAAGGAGGCAAACCTTTAGATGATGAATTTAGTCGAGAATTGAGTTTAGTACAAGACATTAAAGGATATTTTAGACCTTTAACTTGTGGAGCATCTTGTGCGCCTCCAATTATTGGGTGGGAATATCAAGGAGTATTCTATCGTATTTCCTTAAAAGGCGTTGGTCAAAGTCCAGAAATTGAGGGGGAGACTTTGAAAAAAATGGCTAACTCTGCCATTGAAGCAGGGGCGAGGTAATGAAGAAGGGGCGTTGCTGAATCAAGGTATGAAAATAAAAATTGAACAATCTCAAATATTTGTTATTCAATAGTTTAGCAACTACCAAAAAATACAAATCATACCCACGCATCAGCAACCCCGAAGAAGGAAGTAGCTTGGGTTAAGCGACAGCGCAACCCAACAAAAGTGAAAAATCTGACGTGGACTAATTCTCTAATTGTCGCAATTTCTCTTTTGCCCACTTCCGCAGTTTTTCGTCTGGGTCATTTTCTGCTCTGTCTTGTAATAGTGGGAGGGTTTGCGGATGGTCCGGATATTGTTTGACTATTGCTTCTAGCGCTATTTGTCGAGGGTTGGTTTGAAATTCATGTTCGCGTTGAAAGGGGTCATTGAGGGCGACGTGATTAAACAATTCTAAAATTCCCGGTTGATTTTTCCAACCAGTAACTATTTGTCGCACTGCTTCACCTCGTACTTGCCAATTCTCATCAGACTCTACCCTTTGTTTGAGTAATTCTAAAATTCCCGGTTGATGTTTCCAACCAGTAGCTATTTGTTTTACCGCTTCACATCGCACATCGGAATCTTCATCAGACTCTACCCTTTGTTTGAGTAATTCTAAAATTCCCGGTTGATGTTTCCAACCAGTAGCTATTTGTTTTACCGCTTCCCGTCGTACTTGCCAATTCTCATCAGACTTTACCCTTTGTTTGAGTAATTCTAAAATTCCCGGTTGATGTTTCCAACCAGTAGCTATTTGTTTTACCGCTTCACATCGCACATCGGAATCTTCATCAGACTTTACCCTTTGTTTGAGTAATTCTAAAATTCCCGGTTGATGTTTCCAACCAGTAGCTATTTGTTTTACCGCTTCACCTCGTACTTGCCAATTCTCATTAGACACTACCCATTGTTTGAGTAATTCTAAAATTCCCGGTTGATGTTTCCAACCAGTAGCTATTTGTCGCACTGCTTCCTGTTGCACATCGGAATCTTCATCAGACTCTACCCTTTGTTTGAGTAATTCTAAAATTCCCGGTTGATGTTTCCAACCAGTAGCTATTTGTTTTACCGCTTCCCGTCGTACTTGCCAATTCTCATCAGACTT
>NZ_JAAHGU010000111.1:0-25809 GCF_010692685.1 Okeania sp. SIO2F5
GGTATGGATGATTCAAAGGTAGGGGTCAATGACAGTCCCTCAACTGATGAGAAGTAAAAACAGGTGGATTTATCCCCTGTTTTAACTACCGTCAGAATCCACGCGGATTTATCCCGTGGAGTGTCAAAAATAAATCATCTAACTTATTTCTTGCAAACTTACCCAACCTTCCCATAATTCAGAATTATTAAAAGAACCAGAGTTGATTAGTTCTAAAATATCCTCTGTCATTTTCTTGCCTATATTATCTATAGGAAGATCGTTACTGTCATAACCGAAAGGATTTTCTATTTCTAGACCAATGGCTTCTATTCCTAATAGGGCAAAACTAATAATACCTGACATAGGAATAGTCCACCAACTTAATTCTGCAACAAATTGAAAAGGAATGGCAAAGCAATAGATGAGCAATAAATGCTTTAAATGAATAGAATAAGCTTTCGGAATAGGTGTTGTAGCAATTCTTTGACAACCTCCAAAAGCGATAAAAATTTCTTCTATTTTTTGATTCCAACTGATTAAAGTCAATTCATTGATAGAACTATTTTTTGCAAGTCTATCAAAGTATATTGTTAACCATTTAGTAATTTGTAGAGGCATATTATTACTGCTATTCAATTCTAAACACTGAACTTCAGAGAGATATTTTTTTATTTCTTCGTTAACTTTTTCCTTTCTAACTTGAAGTTTGACCGCAATAAAAAGAGCAATTAATAGTTTGATGTAAGATATTTTTTGAGCGTAATCTTCACTGTTATTATCAGGAACAAACACTATGATATTTTTTGCCATAATGCAGCAATTTTTAGAAATAAGTCCGATTAATTTCCGACCTTCCCAATAGCGATCGTAAGCAGTATTAGTTCTAAAAACTAGCAATAAACCAAGGACTATTCCTGGAATAATACTACCTAAAATTGGCTGATTCATGGGCAAATTATTACCATGAGCTATAGTAACTAAAAGGGCAAATATCATAATTACCAATACTCTGAGCCAAATATTGGGAATGACTGAACTTTTAAAGTCAAAAATTATATGGAACCAGCTTTTTCTGGGGTCGTCCATTGGCTTAACCTTCAAATATATTGTGATTGCTGAAAGGGTATAGGAAATAGGAAAAATATATTATAAGTTGGTATTAAAATTAGTTATTAATTCTTATTCATTGATTGGGATTTTTTTAGTTGAGGAAAATTCTTAATAGGAATTAAACAAAATTAATTGCACATTTTCCGTCATTCAAACCTTTTTGCTACAAAATTTACAGAAAATTAGAGTAGGTAACTAATTCTATGCAGATGCTTATGTTTAATTTATCTGTAGACTGCTATATTCAAATAATTGAACAAATTATATAGATAAGTATAAGCAAGAATATTTTGTTTTATGTTTGTTTACTGATTCATCAATTGCCGTATGTTGTTTATATTGCTATGGGCTAAGATTAGGTTAGAAAAGCCATCGGATTGGTATGAGGTATACTAGGGAAAAATCTGACTAAATAAAGCTTTGAGTAATTTGTAAATACCAAGGCGTTCATTAATTGATAATTGATAATTGATAATTGATAATTACCTCTGGTTAAAACCGTCCTTGATTGAATGTAAGGAAATATTATTTCTTCTCTTGGTCGATTGGATATGGCGAGGAGACCCGAAGAGTGCAGACCCGCTCCGAAGATCGCCATCCCACCCTTCGGGAAGCTACGAAGATCGACCGCTTTTTTTCCCTTTGAAAGGGGAGGATTTAAACCAGAATTATTTAATGATTAATGATTAATCATTAATTATTCGGTAAAATGTAATTTTTATTCTTTATGAAGTTGTTTAATGAAAAACCTATAATTCGATCACCCATATACTGTTAAAATTCTCTATAAATACTGAGCTGTTTCATTCTAAACTGTGCGATTTTATGTATTGACGAAACTACGTTATTCCAAGCTTTAGGAAATTTATATTTCGCAGTCTGAAAATCAATAAATTCATTGCCAAAATCTAGAATGAAATCACCATGCTATAAATATAGTATTTATCGATGAGTTACTCAAAATTTATTGTCATTTTTAATCACAAAAATTATTTTCAACCATCCACCATTTTCTATTCTTTTTTTGAGAATCATTAGATTGTCAAAAATCTATAGCAATCTTATTTTAATTGTGAAATATTCTAGACTTTTCAGGAATAGTGGTGTGACCCCGTGGGGTGCGACAGACGCACCTGGTAGGGTACTCCTGTTATCTGTGATGGAATAGGGAATACCGAAGTAATAAAATTCTCATAAATCATTCCGGATTGCTAATTGATTCTAAATAATCAGTTGTGATATGGATTCAGTACTCAGATTTTATTGAGAAGTTTGACATTCTCTGCCATTCAATAAAGAGCGAAGTTGTTTTAGCGCCTTCCCAATTACCAATTACCAATTACCAATTACAATTATTGTATTCTGCATTACTTCATCACAAAAGTATCCTTGTTTACCAATAAACAATCAAACCAATATAGCCACCTTACTGCTAAAGAGCGTAAATTTATTTCATTTCCAGCTCAATTATTGCTAGATAAAAATCTGCTAGTTGGTAAAATTCTCGACTTTGGCTGTGGTTTTGGTAATGATGTTAAACTACTACAACAAAAAAACTTTTCAGTCACTGGTTATGACCCTTATTATTTTCCACAATATCCCCAGACAAAATTTGATACTATTCTCTGTTTTTATATATTAAATGTTTTATTTGACCAAGTACAAACTCAAGTTTTGATGGAAGTTTCACAATTATTAAAACCTGGAGGTAAAGCTTATTACTCTGTTAGAAGAGGTTTGAAGCGTGAGGGTTTTCGAGAGCATTATATACACAAAAAACCAACTTATCAGTGTTTAGTTAATTTACCTTTTAAATCTATCCACACAGATGAGTTGTGTGAAATTTATGAGTATATTCATTATAATCAGCAAAAAAATTCGACAAACAATTGTTTATTTTGTAACCCGCGTAAAAATTTACAGTTAATTACAGAGTCAGCAAAAACTTATGCAATACTTGATGGCTATCCAGTTACAAAAGGGCATACTTTAGTTATACCTAAGCGTCATCTAGCAAATTATTTTGAGTTACCTGTAGAAGAACAATTAGACTGTTGGTTAATGGTAAATCAGGTACAGAAAATTTTACAGGAAAAATATAATCCGGATGGGTTTAATGTAGGGATAAATGTTAATCGTGCCGGAGGACAAAAAATGATGCACACAAATATTCATGTCATTCCTAGGTATCAGGAAGATACTTCAAGAGTTAAGGGAGGAATGAGATTTGTTGTGCCAAAGAATTAAAGAATTTAGAATTACCTCTCCTTTAAAACGGATAGGATTGACTAATTATGAAAATTTTTCTTCTCTTGGTCGATTGGATATGGCGAGGGGACCTCGCCATCCCACCCTACGGGAAGCTACGAAGATCGACCGCTTTTATCCTCTTAAAAGAGGATGCTTTCAACAACAATTTTTCGGTAAAGAAAAGAAGAAAGAAGAAGGAAGAAGGCTTTAGTTATCTAGGAGAGAAGGAAAAATATTGCGTTGTCTAAGTTTTAAGCTTTTGATATGTTCTAATACCATTTTCAAAAAAGAATGTTACGAATAATTTGAGTAATTAAAATACTTTTTGAGAGATGTCCTGTTAATTAAAAAGATAACTTCCGACCTCAAAAATGATATTAAAGCCATTCCCGTGTGATTCCTGACTCCTGACTCCTGATTCCTAAGAAATAGTCTAGCTATTTGTAGAAAATATTTATCAAACTGGTATAACCTTTCTTTCAACTGCTATAAAAGTATAAATTTTTCCATTGTATAATTTTGAGACTAACTAATTTTTTTAAATATAAAATCAATGAATCAGTATACTGTAAAAAAAGGATTTTTTTTAGTGGGTACTCCGCGCTCTGGAACAACTTTGCTACAACAAATATTAAATGCTCATTCCCAGATAGCGATCGCTCCTGAAACTAATTTTATGAAAAAATTTTGGCGAAAAAGAAGATTATACAAAAACTTATCTAATGACCAAAATTATCATAAATTAATTTATGATATAGTTAAAAAGCCCGTATTTGCAGAAATGGGGCTTAATGCAGATGATTTTCGTCAAGCAGCTTTGAGTATCACAAGAGACTATGGTAGTTTATTCAATCTTTTATTAGAAAAATTTGCGGAATTAAAAAAACATCAATAGTAGGAGAAAAAACCCCGGAGCATCTCCGATATATAGAAATGATTTACAAGTTTTTTCCCTCAGCATTATTTATACATATTGTCCGCGATCCTAGAGCTGTTGTTAATTCTTGGCGAAAAGTTCCTTGGTCTAGTGGAAATGTCATATATGATACACGAGTATGGCATAGAAATATGATTCTCATCGACAACTTACTAACTCATATAAAATACTCAATTATGACGATAAATTATGAAAAACTGGTACTTTATCCAGAACAAACACTCAAAAAAATATGCAATTTTATAGGTGTTGAATTTGAGGCACAAATGCTAGAATTTCATACAATAAATAACAATTTAGTTAATGTTGACAGAGAACCTTGGAAAATTAATATTAGACAACCTTTAAATCCTAAACTCATTAATCAATGGCAATCTGAATTATCACCATCTATGATATTTGATATTGAAGCAGTACCTTGGTTTCAGATGATTCGTCTGAGATATCCTTTAAATACTCCTTTATTCAAATTACTACCAAAGTCACTAAAAATTTACTTTTCTGAAAATAAAAAAAATCAAATTAATCAGCAAATTAAAAGTTTACTTAGGATCAAATAGTTCAGCAGCATAGTTCCAATTAGATAAATATTTGATATAGCAGTCTCAGGAAAGGTGAGAAAATATCAAAAGCTTAAAACTCAGACAAAGCCAGGTTTTTCCTTCTTTCTTCTTCCTTCTTTTTTACCGAAAAATTGTGGTTTAAAGCCTCCCCTTTTAAGGGGATAATAAAGAAAAATTTTCATTATTAGTCAATCCTCTTCTTTTCAAGGAGAGGTAATTATTAATTATTCATTATTAATTGTTGAACCTAGATTAAACATCAGTTAAATTAGAGAATAAACTACTTTTAGTATTAGTACGAGTAAAAGAATTCCAGGTTCCCAAATCTTTGCCAGAATATCCACATAACATAGCTCTACTAGAGTCACTCAATCCCTGCACCAAAGTAAAATCAACTCCAGCAATACTAGGAATATTATCTAAACTCGCCCCCGTCAAATCAGCAGCACGCAGATCGGCCCCCTCTAACTCTACCCCATTGAGTCGAGTATCACGCAAATTAGCACCTACTAAAAAAACTCCCTTCATATTAGAACCACTAAGAGCTGCACCTTGCAAGTTAGCGCCTGTCAAATCAGTACCACTCAGATAAGCACCCCGCAGATTTGCCCCTTGAAGGTCAGCTCCTCGGAGGTAAGCTGTATTTAAAAAAGCTCCACTTAAATCAGCTCCTGGTCCAACTGCTCCTGATTTTTGATAAGCAAATCCTTCAGGCCAAATTGTTTCACTATTATAGTAAGCTACTTGTAGTTTAGCTCCTGCCAAATTAGCATTAGTCAAGTTAGCCTTTTGTAATTCAGTTCTATTGAGATATGCATCAGTTAAATCTGCTCCACTCAAATTAGCTCCCTGAAGATTTGCTCCTCGTAAATCAGCACCTTTAAGATTTGCTCCACTTAAGTTTGCTTCACTCAAGTTAGCTCCAATGAGAATTGTATTATTTAGATTGGCCTGTTGTAAATTGCTTTGACTTAGATTGACTTGATATAGTTCAATTTGACTAATATCTATACCTTGTAGATTACTACCTGTAAGATTTTTGTCTTGCTGATAAGCTTGAATAATTTCTGTAGCTGATTGAAACTGCATTTTGTTTGAGGAGAGTTTGCTATGTATAAAGATTTTAGTTAATTATATATTAATTAGATATATCAATCTTATTTGAGTTGTGAGATATTGTAGATTTTTAGGGAATACCGGAGCTGGGAATGAGAAATACTGAAGCAATAAAATTATCACATCCGATTCGGTGATTGCTATATCTATAAAAGGCTAAAGTATATATTAGAAATCTCCGGTCATAAAAAATAAAATCAACTATTGCACAGAAATTATCAATTATTTTTTCTACTCTGTAGTTGCATGTAACGTCCCTACGACCTACTCCCTCTTTTGGAGGAGATGTCTATTTGATTTATCCTATAATTTTATGACTCTCAATTAGATTTTTATTGATTTATCCTTAACTAATAAATATCTGAGATGTTAACAAAACTTTAGGGGCAAAAAATAATGAAATTCACACCACCAATGACAATGATGGATTTTTTTCTCAAAAGTGAGGGAATATGGTTTTCTCAACGTACCGTCCATCATTTTGATTCTGTTCAAGATGAGTCAGGGAAGTCTAATTTAATCGTCAAAGTTTTAACAAAAGATGACCCTAAAGTTTTGGAAGTTTGCGAACAACAAAATGTAAATCCAGCTTTAGCAACAGGTGGTGCAAGTTTTAATTGGCAAGATAATTTAGATGATGATGAACCTAATCCCAATTATGCTGCTATTTTAGTAGATATTCCTGATTCTCAAACAGGCTTAACTGGAAAATTTTTGCGTAATCGTGGTTATGTTGAAGGTATTCCTGTAGTGGGTAGATATCATTTTGCCACGGATGGAGTCTTGACAATTGACACAGAATATGAAAGAAACCAAGGACAAGAACGTTGTTGGTTTCTGACAGATGATTTTCGAGTCAGAGTTAGTACAGTGCGAATGATGAATGGTGTTAATTTGATGGCCTATTGCTCCGAACGTCGTTGTATTACTCGCAAACAATTAGAAGAAATGATTCAAAAAAATTCTGCTAGAATCTCATCCTAAACAATAGATTTGTTGCTAAATAGATTGAAAAAAACGCTCAAACTACACCAAGAGTTTTGGCAATTTTTTACCATATCAATCCACAAGTCTAATATCGAGTTATATCATGTCCGGATAATTAGTGATGAAAAAATTTTGGCGTTGGTAAATTAGGGTATGATATTTCCAAAAAGCCCTTATAGGTGAACTTTAATGCAATGTCGGTCATGCCAATCAACTCACGTTAACAAAAATGAATTTAAGAAAGGAAAACAGAATTACATCTGTGTTGATTGTCTCTCGACAGTTTTTAGACTGTTATCAAACACAAAAAGGTTCCATACGATGAGCTAAAACATGAATGTCTAACTATTCCTGTACCATTAGCTCAAAAACTTCTAACTATTTAGCGATCGCATTCTTTCCTCATCATACCTTCATTTACCAACGCCATATTTTACATTCCAGTTTAGTAATAAGCACTATTGATGACAGAGGCAATATGAAAACCCTTGATAACTGACAAATATCTTATTTATTTTGAGTGATAAAAACCTAACTTTTTGCTACTTCTAACCAACTATCAAATAACCCTTGATGACTAGCAACCCATTCTTCAGCGTGACGGCGAATATCTACAGGTTTATTCTCCCCATTTTTAACTTTTTCCTGTTGAAAATTAACATCCTCTAGAGGAATTTCAATCTGTTCAAATAAACTTTTCGCAACTGGATTATCCTGCAAAAAATTCTTATTTGCTAATATCCGAACTTTATCGACTGGAATACCAAGATTTTTTCCATTTACTGAAGTATCTTCTGCGGTGAAGTTTCCCTGAGTTTCTAATAAGGATGTAAAAGGAACGCCCAACCATTCCACATCCTCCTCAACTTTTAAAATTGAAGCTAACCAATGAGGAGTCCAAGTAAAATAAAGAATAGGTTTACCTTGCCGATAACGAGTCAAAGTATCCACCATCAAAGAAGAATAATCTCCTTCAATTTGCTCAACAGTATCCTCAAGTCCATAAACCTGTAAATGATGATTTATTATTCTTTCACACACCCAACCAGCAGTACAACCGATTAAATTTGCCTTACCATCACCATCTGAATCAAAAAGTTTAGCAATTTTTGGATCTTTGAGTTGTGATAAATCAGTAATATTATATTTCTCAGCAGTCTGTTTATCTATCTGATACCCCGCTTGACAATCAGAAATTAGCGTTCCAATCCTTTCTAATTTATCTTCCCCACCATTCTTGTCAAAAAATTCTTTTTGGGCAACTTGCCAATGAACACCAGTAAAATCCACATCATTATTACTAACAGCAATGTGCATTGCCGGAACATTCAATTGTTTTGATCCTTTCACCTGATAGCCTAATTTCTCCAGCCCAATATTCACAATCTCCGTAACAAATATACCCGATGTTTCCAGACCAGAAGTAGACCGGACAATTATTCCATTCCCTGGTAATGCTTCATTTTTTGAGTTGATAGTAGTTTGGGACATTAATTGCCAGCTAGTAACACCAACCAGCAAAGCAACCAAAATACTTATCCCTAGAGTTGTGCCTTTTTTTTTGGAAAAGCCACGAGACCGCCACCATCCAATTAAACCTCGCTCTTGCCAAGAATTAACTTTTCCCTGACTAATAGATTGAGTGATACGGTCGAGCATCACCGCAATTAAAACAATACCCAAACCACCTACAGCAGCTAATCCAACATTTAAACGACCCAGACCTTGTAATACCATTTGTCCTAATCCCTCTACCCCAATCATTGAGGTGACAACTGACATTGATAAGGCCAACAAAATCGCTTGATTTGTACCAGCCAAAATAGTAGGCAAAGCCAAAGGAATTTGTACTTCTAATAAGACTTGTTGGGGAGTTGAGCCAAAAGCCAAAGCTGCTTCTACTGCTTCTGGAGATACTTGCCTAATGCCCAGATTTGTCAGACGAATTAGAGGGGGGACTGCAAAAACAAATGTGGCAATAATACCCGAAACTTCTCCAATTCCAAATAACATTACTACAGGTACTAGGTAGACGAAACTTGGAAGAGTTTGCATAGCATCTAGAAAGGGACGTAATATTTTGTTGAAGCGATCGCTAATGGCACTAATAATACCTAGAGGAATACCTACTAACATACAAAATATTACGGCTGTTAGAACCAGGGCCAGGGAAACCATTGCTGCTTCCCAAGCGCCACAAAAACCAATTATACAAAGAGCGATGATGCTGTAGATGGCTATTTTTCTTCCTGCTAATTGCCAGACCAGCAGGACAATAATTATGAGAAAAATCAAGGGGGGAACAGCTAGAAAACCAGATTTAATTATTTCCAGAGTATTTTTTATGGGTAAGCTGATAGCTTGAAATAGGGGACGAAAGTTATCAACTAGAAAATTAACAGCAGTGTTAACCCATTCGTCTAAGGGTAAAGTGTAAAACTGGAAAGGATTAAATATTTTGTCTAATCCTCCTTGAGTTGCAGTTATAAAGTAATTTGATATGGGAAAAAATTTGAACACTATATTATTGGCTCCTTTGGTGTTAGGTTTTATTCAAATCTTTAGGTAGCAGGGACTTACAGATATCTTCCTCCTAAAGTGCTTGATAAATAGTCTCTGGGAAGCTATTTAATTTATATTTATATTACTCTGGCTCGAAATTAATATTTTGGCATCAGTGCTCAAAACAGATGGTTTTTTGAGTTGTTAACGCTACATATCTAAGACGTTATAGTTTTTCTTTAGTATATATAGTGTTTTTCCCTGATTTCTCAATTTATTTTGGATAGTATTTTGGCATCAGTGCTCAAAACAGATGGTTTTTTGAGTTGTTAACGCTACATATCTAAGACGTTATAGTTTTTCTTTAGTATATATAGTGTTTTTCCCTGATTTCTCAATTTATTTTGGATAGTATTTTGGCATCATATCAAATCCGGTTAAACAGCCATAGAATGGTTAAGTTAGGAGTCCTCAGGAGTCAGTCGGACCTCCTCAGGAGGAGAAAGAATTACAAAGATAAACGTAGTTATGGCGATTGAAGATTTTTTTTATGTCCAATTAAACGGATTTGATATCAGTGCTCAAAACAGATGGTTTTTTGAGTTGTTAACGCTACATATCTAAGACGTTATAGTTTTTCTTTACTATATATAGTAGTTTTACCTAATTTCTCGATTTACTTTGGGTAATATTTTGGTATTTGTTTGAGAATAGATGTTTTTTGAGTTGTTAACGCTACATATCTAAGACGTTATAGTTTTTCTTTACTATATATAGTGGTTTTACCTAATTTCTCGATTTACTTTGGGTAATATTTTGGTATTTGTTTGAGATTTTAAGATATAGATGGTTTTTTCAGTTCTCAACACTACATATCTAAGACGTTATAGTTTTTCTTTACTATATATAGTGGTTTTACCTAATTTCTCGATTTACTTTGGGTAATATTTTGGTATTTGTTTGAGATATAGATGTTTTTTTTAGTTCTCAACACTACATATCTAAGACGTTATAGTTTTTCTTTACTATATATAGTGGTTTTACCTAATTTCTCGATTTACTTTGGGTAATATTTTGGTATTTGTTTAAGATTTTAAGATATAGATGTTTTTTTCCGTTCTCAACACTACATATCTAAGACGTTATAGTTTTTCTTTACTATATATAGTGGTTTTACCTAATTTCTCGATTTACTTTGGGTGGTGTTTTTGTGTCAACCCTAAATTTATTATTACTGGAAAAAAAAAGTTAAACTACAGAGACTTTTATTGCTACACAAAATAGTTCAAATGCTTTCTTTGGTAGTAGTGCATAGTAATGGTAAAAGTTAGAGGGAGCGATAATTTTTCACGACTTACTCTCAAAATACTGTTGAATATCTGGGAGAATAAATATTTCGGTAAATACCAAATTTTGTCCTTAAACATTACTATGCAGGACTACCCTTTCTTTTTTCTTGAAAAGCTTTCAAGAAATTTGTTAAGGAGTAGGTCATTTTTCTTGAGTAGTTTGTCGCCCCAAACTGGTAAGTACATCAGAAGCTTCTACCATACCTTTAAATTCTTTTTCTTCATCAACTACCGCTAGAGGAAATCCTTGTTTATAAAGGTGAAAAATATTTCCTAGATGAGCAGAAACATCAATTATAGGAAAATCAGTTTCTATCACCCCCATAATATCTTCGTTTTCCTGTTTGAGACTTATTTCTAGATGTTCTTTTTTTACCAAACCAACAGGTTTATTCTGTTGATCGAGCACATACATAACTTGGAGATTATGGTCTAACATTTTTTTCAGCCCAGAGCCAACAGAATCTTGGCCAATCCTCAGAGAAGCTGTTTGATTAATAATAGAACCTACTGTAATAAATTGGGCAGGATTTACCTCTTGGATAAAAGCAGTAATATAGTCATCTTTTGGTTGAGTGAGTAATTCTTCTGGTGTCCCCAATTGAACAATTGCCCCTGCTTTCATTACAGCAATACGATCGCCTAGTTTCAAAGCCTCTTGAATATCATGACTAATAAACACAATAGTTTTGTGTAATTCTTTCTGGAGTCGCAACAATTCATCTTGCATCTCTCCCCTAGTCAATGGGTCAAGGGCACTAAAAGCTTCGTCCATTAATAAAATTTCTGCATCAGTAGCCAAAGCACGGGCCAAACCCACTCGTTGCTGCATTCCCCCACTCAAAGAGGTCGGTTTATAATCTGCCCATTTAGCTAAACCCACAACTTCTAATGTTTCTAGTGCTTTCTGGCGACGATTAATTCGTTCAACTCCCCGCACCTTTAGTCCATACTCTACATTTTCCGCGACTGTTTTATGAGGAAACAACCCAAAACGTTGAAATACCATTGAGACTTTATTCAGTCGTATTTCTCGCATTCGTGTCTCACCAACGTGAGCAACATCTTCATCATCAATATAAATATGTCCGCTAGTGGGATGAATCAAACGATTAATACATCGAGCTAGCGTAGATTTTCCTGAGCCAGATAACCCCATTAGTACAAATATTTCCCCTTGATTAATCTCAAGAGATATATCGGCCAATCCTAATACATTACCTGTGGATTGCAGTATATAATCTCTTGTTTTACCTTCCCGAAACAACTTAAGAGCGGCAAGATGTTTTTTGCCATAAATTTTAATGAGATTTTTTATAATTATTTTGGGTGGCATATTTTTATTTAATCATTGATTTAAGTTAACAGAAATTAATTAGTTATATTTTAGTACTTTCCAATTATTTTGTAGAGAACTATATATATTGGATATATTGGTGACGATAGTTAGCGTGCAATTTATTTGGGCTTTGGATAAAGTGTAAAATTATCAACAATTAAGCTTTGGTCAAACTGTCATTAAAATAGAAAATTAACTATATCAGTAGACATCTCCAAATCTGCCAATTTTGTAATGGTGACGTAAGGGCTTGAGAACCGTTTTTCAAAATTTCTAGTAGGTAGACAAAAATTATTTGTATATTTGCTACTCGTAAGAAATTCACTTTACTAAAATAATATTCAAAAACGAAAGTTAAGATTTCTGCCTAGAGATGATTTAGGCATCTAAATAATATTATGTCCGGTTGAATAGTTATAAATAACGAGAAGAGTAGTCAGGAAGACCGAGTCAGGAAGGCCGAGTCAGGAGGGAAGAAAAAGAGGATAAATTTTTTTCATCAGTAATTATCCGGACATGATATAGTTAGTTGATTAAACTCTATTTAATATTCAGATATATTTTTTTATACCTTTTTTTCATTTTATAGCAATAGCCAGAGCAGTGAGGAGATACACTAATGATGAATCACTAGACAATGTTTTTCCCAGTGTTCCATGTTCCCTGTTCCCTGCTATAAATATTTCACTATTTACCCGATCATGATCAACCATTATGCGACTTGGATTCTCTCCGCTCTTCCTTGTCGAATACAAAGATTTAATCTCTACATTCATCAATTAGCAATTAGCGGAGAGGATTTGTCGCTTGGGAAATAAATAATTACCTTTTTCTCCCTGATTTGTTCTGAATTTTCCCAACTGAAAATTTCAAATTTTGGAATTAATCAAAAGAATCATATTTCTTTGATTTTATCTAGAAAAGGTACGATTTTGCCATCTATTAAGAATGTGATTTTCTGCAATCATAGATGTAGTTTGTAACTCAGAAATTTGCTTTCTTGAAGCCTGTATTGTCTCGACTTGATCGTGAAATTCTTGTTGCAATTTAGTCAGTTTATTTTGATAATCTGTAATTATTTGTTTCTGCAATTCTGACTGTTTTTCTAAAGCTTCATAAGTTTCCTGTGATACCATTGAACCAACTATAGATTCAAGATATTGCAACTTATTGAGTTGCTCCTGTAACTGGTGCTGCAAAGCTTCATAATTTTCTTTTGACACCATTAAATCAGTCTGTTCTTCGAAACTTCGCAACTTATTTTGCTGTTCTTCTGACTGACGCTGCAAAGTCTCATAAACTTCTCTAGAAACCATTGTGGTAATTTGTGTTTCTAGATGTTGCAACTTATCTTGTTGTTCTTGTGACTGATTTTGCAGGGTCTCATAACTTTCCCGCAATACCATTGAAGCTATTTGAGATTCTAGTTTTTGAAGTTGAGCTATTTGCTCTTGTGACTCTTGCTGAAGATTCTGATAAACTTCCTTTGATACCATTGAAGCTATCTGAGATTCTAGTTGCTCAACTTGAGCAATTTGCTCCTGTGATTTGTCTTGCAAAGAATCATAAACTTCCCTAGATACCATCAAAGCAATTTGCTCTTTTAATTGAGCTATTTGCTCTTGTGACTCTTGCTGAAGATTCTGATAAACTTCCTTTGATACCATTGAAGCTATCTGAGATTCTAGTTGCTCAACTTGAGCAATTTGCTCCTGTGATTTGTCTTGCAAAGAATCATAAACTTCCCTAGATACCATCAAAGCAATTTGCTCTTTTAATTGAGCTATTTGCTCTTGTGACTCTTGCTGAAGATTCTGATAAACTTCCTTTGATACCATTGAAGCTATCTGAGATTCTAGTTGCTCAACTTGAGCAATTTGCTCCTGTGATTTGTCTTGCAAAGAATCATAAACTTCCCTAGATACCATCAAAGCAATTTGCTCTTCTAGTTGTTTTAGTTGAGCTAGTTGTCCTTGAGATTCTTGCTGGAGAGTTTTATAACTTTCCTGAGATACCATCAAAGCTACTTGCTCTTCTAGTTGTTTAAGTTGAGCTAGTTGTGCTTGAGACTCTACGATTACTTTTTTATCTTCTTCTAATTGCTTCTGTAAAGTTTCATAACTTTCTCTTGACACCATCGCAGTCATTTGGTATTCCAAATGTTTAATCTGTGCCATCTGAGATGCCAACTCTTGTTGTAAAGTTTGATAACTTTCCGATAACTGATTTTGTACTTCTACAGAGTCAACTAATGGTTCTGGAACTGTTACTATATCCAATTTTTCATCAGATACTTCATTTGTCTTCAGAGCATTATTTTCTGTCTCCGATTTATTGTCCAAATTTACTTGGATCTGTGCCGCCTCTCTCAAAATTGCAAGGTCTCCTCTAGCAATGCGCTCAATTAACTCAGACCTAGATAGACCAAGTTCAGTTGCTACGTCCTTTAGCCTCTCAGCGCTAGTGGGAGTCAGAGACACACCGACTTTAACCTTGCTTTCTGAATATGAGGTGGCACCATTACGTTTTTTTGCCATTATAAATCTCCTTGGCCACCATAATGTTTCTAGTATACCCTTGAATGGTATTCCTTAAGTAATTATGGTATTCCGCTCTATTAAACTGACCCAAAACTCAGCAAATCTAGACTTAACTGGACGTTATGTAGTTTTGGTGTTAACTTCCTGTTTCAACGTGGCTTTAGTTTGGCAACTAAAGGGTTTGTCCACTCCGCAGGCCATCCCCGTAGAGCTTACCGTTTGACTTGGTAGAGTCGGATGGGAATATTCCTTCAAACTATCGTTCTATATTCTTGCTGGCATTTAAATCTTTGTCCTCAATGTGACCACAATCAGGGCAAATATAAACGCGGTTTTTTAATGGCATCTGATGACGATGATTCCCACAATTAGAGCAAATCTGTGAACTTGGAAACATTCTATCTACAAGCACTAATTGACTTGAGAATTTCTCAGTTTTATATTCTAATTGGCATCTAAATTCATACATCCCACAATCTGCAATTGCACCTGCTAATTTGTGATTTTTTAAGAATGCCTTAATTTGTAAATCTTCTATCTTTATTATGCTGTGGTTTTTAGCAAGATAGGTAGTTAGTTTATGGATAGCGTCTTTACGAATATTAGCTATCCGAGCGTGGATTTTTGCTAGTAGGGATGGCCCTCGGAGCGGCTCTGTCAAAAGCTGGTCTCCTCGCTGGCCGACCATCGACCAAGAGAAGAAAAAATTTTCATTATTAGTCAATCCTCTTATTTTCCAGGAGAGGTAATTATTAATTAGCGCTTGCTGGTTAAATATCAAAGCATTGACTGATATTGGTTTTAGCCTTTTTATGGCCTTTAAAAAGTGCGCTTGTTTCAGTCTAGAACGCTCAAAAAGTTAGTATTTTAGGCGCATAGTTGGGCAGAAAAATCAAAGGATAATTCTTATTCCTACCTCCTCGCCATTCCCATTTCTCCTGTCTCCTGTCTCCTGTCTCCTACTATAAAGACTTTTTCAGCAAACCCTAATTATTAATTATCATTTTCTTTGTGGGTTTAATACCCCACCGTCAACGGGGGTGTTCACGCATTACTTGGGGGAGCGAATCCCCATGTAATTTTCCTCCTGTCTCCTGTCTCCTGTCTCCTGTCTCCTTCTTCAATAATTATTAATTGTTGAATCTAACCCCGTTCATCAAACCTTGTATAAAAACCGCCGTTTTTGATCCAGTATTGTTTCAAATCGTGGTGAGGTGTATGGAGACTTGCTCTTGCTTGATAAAGAATTACTTTTCTATGATTACCAATCCAAATTTTCTTAATAGGTTTAACAGATATCAAACTCCCGCCCAATGTTTGAACACATTCTGCAAACCTATCAACAGTAGAATACTCTACTGTCTCAAACAAGAAAAAGTTTCCTGAACAGATTAAATGTCTGGTTCTAATCCAACTTTGCATTTTTTTTTCTGCTACTGGTGGCAACATTTTCTATTAGTCCTCCCTCAAGACTTTTTGATAATTTGTCGCCTTCAATTTTCTATCGGTAATTCATCAGCAAAACTTGTTTGTTTTTCAAACTTTAAACGTCCCGCTTTTGAACCCCAAACCTGTTCGTGTGTATTAACATCCCTTCCTATATCTAAACTTTCCCATGTTTGCTCAGTTAATTCTACTTCACTAACTAGATAAGTCTCACATCCTCTCTTATTGATTAAACATTTATTTCCCGGTTCAACACTCCCTAAAAATTTTTCTCCATCTCGTTTAAAAACCATTGAGCAATGATAACGACGTTCTATATTTTCTGGAGTAATAGTATGTAGAATATCAAGTTCTCTTGCTGCTCCTGCATAGAGAATAGGGTCTTTGAGACTATAATTTTCTATGTAAATATGGTCGCCTTTATCTATAAGTTGATGAACTCCTTGACGATATGGACTCCAAAGGTCATAGTCATAAACTTGCTCTGAATAAAAACCTATACCAGAAAAAAATTGATATGGTAAAGGTCGGAAATAAATATAAATATGAGCATAAAGAACTCGATTGGCAGAAGCTTGTTTTTGGTTACTAAAGCACCCTGCCATCCAACTAGCTAGAGTAATTATATCCTTTGATTTTGTCTGATTTTCTGTATGGGAAATAGTCATATTTTACCTTCCCTTTTTTTATTGATAATTCTTTTTTTTTATTTGATCGTCAGTTTTGACTAACTGAGTCAAATTATATTTTTTTAAAGTATGTATAATCTAGGTTAGGTAAGGTAAATGATAAAAATTTTAGACTAATTGTTCTATCTAATTTGACATTTTGTACCTGATCTGAACAAAATAAGATTATAGACATTTAAAGATTAAGTATCTGGGCAAATTTAATTACAAATGACTTTTGGGAAAACCTTAAAAACTTAGGTAGATTTTGGTTAAATCTATTTTGCTAACCTACCTTATTCTGGTTTTTAGCCACTTATATCATGTCCGGATAAGAGCGTGATAGAACTTCCTTCCGCTTACGCGACCAAAAAACTTTGGTAGTCCTGTATATGTAGTGATCAAATGGTGGTCAGGCGATATAGCTGCCGCTAGGCTCCGCCAACGCTTCATTATAATGATCAATAAAATACGCCCGTAGCTCCTAAATGGTTTTCTAGCTTTTTAGAAAAGGATAAAGTTTTTCTGACCAACCGAGAAATTCTTTGACGTCAAGTATTATTTAATCTTTCTATATAAGATGTTAAACCTGTTTCTTTCCCCACTTACTTATGTCTTGAATTAGGAAAAACAAGATCGTAAGCTGACCAAAAATCTGTATAACAAACTGCACAGTGTCTATAGATACCTGGTCATGAATTCCACAATCCTAATGCCCCTTTTTCTCCTCTTTCCCCTAAGTAAAAACCCACAATTTCTTTACTGTCTATATCCATAGCTCACAATAGCCATTGTTTGTGATTTTTATTACCTACAAATGACCACATTTCATCACATTGGATAGTGAGTTTACCTGTTTTTTTTTACATTTAATAGACTGTGAAACATGAGCATACTTATTATTGACCTAATTCTGGAGCCATTTTTATGACACACCTGTTACTGGAATTATACCAGCCAAACTAATTTTTTCTTGTAATAACTGATCAATCAGTTCTTTGGTTTCATGACTAATATAATTTCTGTGACTATTTTCGACAAATTTTCAGAGACTATTTTGACATTGATATTTTTGTTTTTTGTTGTGAATAGTCCCATTTTTGACAATATAATTACTACCACAACTAGGACAGATTAATTGATTATTTGACATCTGAATTATAGAGATTTTTTTATTATTACTGTCATAGATAATAGCATACTTTTTTTCAGGGTACTTGGGGTTGATTTCTGATATTTTTATCTCTGATAATATGTAGCGATCGCCGAGACAATAATTTTGATTTTTTTTGAGCAGTAAAAACTTAATATTTTCAATATTAATATCAAAAACTAATAATTTATATTGACTTATCACTACATATACAGGACTACCAAAACTTTCTCCTTTTCCTCCTCTTCTTTCTTCCCTCCTGAGGACTGACTCCTCAGTTGTTTATTTATTAAGTATTCAACCGGACATGATATTACCGTGATAGATAAGACTCATGATTTTTCTTCCATTGACAAAGAACGAATTTCTGATGAAAAAGAGGCAGTTAATACACCATTACCATCACTCGTTTTAATCAAGGATACTCGAAACCTCAGATTGGGAGTACCAAACCAAATTTTTTCTTCTGCAGCAGCACGGTCATACTCTGTATGTAGAACAAAAGTACCATCTTCAGTAATCTGATATTCTCCCACAGCAGCAATAGTTTCTGCATAACCTTGGGAACGTAATAATTTTCCTTTTTTGAGATTATCCAGGTCGGGTATTGGTACTAATACACAACTACCTTCAATAACTTCATCATTATCCCAGTCAGACTCCCCTTGCCAACTCATCTGAAAAGGAGAAACAGCTTGAGCAATATCTACTTCACTAGACTTACACAATTCTATAACTTCTGGAGCCGTTTTTGGTAAAGAGACAATATCTATCGTGGACCTAACTTCCTCAAAATGACTAAATGCTAAATTATGGCCACTACGTTGCGATCGCCAGCGTCCTATAGAGCGTTCAACAAATTCTACAACATCCATTATTCCTATCTTGAATAATATTTAATCAGGAACCTGTTAGTTTAAAACAGGTCCCTCTAAAATAGCAGTCAGCAGTCAGCGGTCAGCGGTCAGCTCTCAAGGCATAATATGGGAGATACTCAAGAGAAGTCGCTCCTGGTCTACAAACCCCTAGAACACCCACACCACTAATTTTTCAAATAAGCGTGGAGGACACCGAACCCGCCGATTTTAGCTGATAGCTGATAGCTTGTTAACCAACTTCAGTAATTTTCAGGATTTTACCACCTGTTCTCTGAATGCTGTTGATTTTTGAATTTAGCTGCTCGTAAGATACTGTATAAGTTGTATTACTCAATTTTACAGTAGGACCAATACCAGTTTTAGTCACTAAGATTTGGAAACGTTTGACTGTATTGCTATAAGGTCCACTTAAATATGCAGGTGGAACAATTTTCGTAGCAAGGTTAGTAGCTAAATCTGAAGTAAGTCGGGAAGATTTGTTTCTGTCACTTGTAGCATTTCCTCGTTCCAGAGCAAACATCCGATTGAAGGCCACGTTTTTCATTCCAACTAGACTGCTATTACCCCGTGGGTATGGAACAATGTTTTCCCCAAAGTTTTCAGTATACTCTTCGCTGTATATATAAGAATCAATTTCTGCCTCATATCCTTGTTCATTGTATATGAGGGTATGTTCAGAAATTTCTGCTTGGTCTTCGGGAGAGCGACCTAATAAATGCTTAAAGTTTAGTTCTATGAATCCATAAGGAGAAGATGATTCAAAAAACAAGGAAAAATATAGGTCAGATTTAGCAACCATACTAACAAATTGACGGACAGAAATATCTCCATTTCGGAGTAATGATTCCCCGCTAGTTAGACGTTGACTTTCCATTACATGGATATTTCCCAAAACTTGCTTATAAACAGCTCGAATCACTGCTTGTATTTCATCTTCTGTAGCATTAGAACGTAGTTCTATTGGTTCTACTGTGTCTACCCAAAGTGACATTCTTAATTCCTCTAATTAAAAGATTTTTATTTTTTCTATTGAGATTGCAGTTTTCATGGTTAATAGCCATTAATTTAACAAGTATAAACATCATAGTCATCAACCATGAATCACTGCAAAATTATTTAAATTTTTTACCCTTGAATTATCCTTAATATTGCTAAATTATCACAACTTAATAGTGTTAATTTAACTTTTAGTTATTAGGAATCTAGCAACTAAGCTATTCATGGAAAAGAGCAAACAATTTTCTGATTTTTAGCCCTAGCTTACAGGAGTAATGCTAGCAATTACACCACCCTGTTGATGAATTCTTTGGTACTCTTTAGAAAGTTGATCAAAAGGCACCAAAAATACTTGGTTACTACGGCGGAATTTGGAAACACGATTTACTACTTTTGAGCGGTAAGCTGTTACTTCAACGCGGTAAACTTTACCACTAGAACTAGCTCCTACTCCATGTCTACTTCTAGCACCTAAAGGTGTATCTTGGAATGACCAACCATCTGAACCACCAGAAGGAGGAACTACCGCTAAAGGTGTTTCTTGAATCACATATTTATTCAAAGCAGGGCTTTTTCCGGACAAACTTCCTTTGAAGTCGCTGCTGGAAGCACCTCGCAATAGTTGGAACATATGAGTAAAACCAACCATTTTTTTGCCTGTTTGGGTTTTATAGCCTCGATAATAAGGAACTATATTTTCCCCATAAGCACTATCATATTCCTCACTATCAATGTAGGAATCAATATCAGCTTCAAAACTTCCTTCATCAAGGATATTGCTATGAAACTTCATATCATCGTAGCCATCGGGAGCTCGACCTAAAAAGTGCTTAAAGTTTAATTCAATTGCACGATAGCGGGGGCAACTTTCAAAGAACCGAGAACGATACAAGTCAGACTTTCCAACTTGACGTACAAATTCACGGACAGTAATTTCGCCATTTTTGAGTTGGGACTCTGGTACAGTCAGTCTTTCACTCTCCATGACGTAAGCATTACCCAGAACTTGCTTATAGACAGCTCGAATCACAGTTTCTTTTTCTTCTGGTGAGCTTCCGGGCCAAAGTTCCACGGGTTCTGTATCTTCAAAAAGGCTAACCCCTAATTGAGATGCTGGTCCAAAAACCATTTGAACTATCTCCTAGGTAAAATCTGGTTTGCTGAAAAAATGTATTTTTTAGTTACAAAACTGAAAAATTTTGGCTCATTGCTACAATCTATTCCTGAACCAGGAACTTAGATTGTATAAATTTATGAGCTTATTTCTTTAAGTTTTCTACTTTTTTGGAATATACACTGCTAGCAAGCTCTTAATTATAAAGAATTATAAACTTTTGTAAATATACAGAAATATATACTAGATTTCTTCTCATTAAAGTTAAGCTAGCAATAACAATTAAGCTCAAAAATTGTTCAGGAGAAATATATCAAAACTTTTTAACTATTAGCAATGAAATATACATACCAATATCGTATATATCCAGCAAACGTGCCAGAAGTTAATACTAAACAACTGGGCGTTGCTGAAATGTAATGGTAAGTAGCTGAAGGTAAAATTGAAAAACTTATGTTTTGCGTTGATACTTAATCTAAAAATCATTACCATTCAGCAACGCCAACAACTGGCTTCGGGTTTGTCGGTATTGGTACAACAGAATGTTAGGAGAACGTTTTAACTGGTGGGAGCAAGACAGATGTCCTATCAATGCTTATCCTCTGATTTCTCATTTACCTGAATTAAAAGACAAACCAAATTATTACAACCAGAAGAAGCAATTACCATAACTGAAAAAGGCTACAGTAAAAGTCAAGCATAGCAGTGAATATCTGGATTTTTCCCAACTTTACTCAACAGTTTTGCAGGATGTCTGTAAAAGAGTAGAAACAACATTTTCTTGATTTGTAGCAGGTGATAGTAATAGCAAAAGAAGCGGTAAACCTAGGTTTAAAAGTCAATCTAGATATCGTTCATTGAACTTTCAAGAGTTCTAATGATTCTTGGTTAAAATTTTCATCAATCAATGGTAAATGGTTATATATTTTAATTCCTAAAATAGGTTTGATTAAGGTCATAACCCATAGAGCAATACCTGAACTAGCCCAAATAAAACAAGTTTCACTAACCAAAAAAACTGATGGCTGGTTGATAAATTTAAGTTTAGAGGATAAATCAATCCCTGAGTTGAAAACTGACAATATTTAACCGACTTGGGAAAACTCTATAGGTTTAGATGCTGTGTTAGACAAAGATATTTATTTAGCCACTTCATAAGGTAATTTATTTCCTTCTCTCAAACCTTTAAGAAGAAATCAAGATAAACTAACCAAAGTATCCCAACGCAAGAACAAACGTAAAAATGGCAGTAAAGCCAGACGCAAAGCACGCAAAACGCGAAGGCAAAATCCATCAAAAAATAGCTAGAAGTCGTCAATATTTCCAGTATAAAACAACTTATAAATTAACTAGGACAGGTAAAAAAGTATTTTTCATAGAAAAGTTAAATCTAGTAGAATTAACTCGCATAAATAAAACCAAACAAGATGAAAATGGAAAGTATTTACCTAATGGTCAATCATCCAAGTCTGGGTTAAATAAATCTTGGTTAGATGCTGCATTTAATCAATTCTTTCAAATACTAGGTCAGGTAGCCGAAAAAGCTTTTCATGTCGCGAAGCGAAACGCTAGAGTGATAGAATGTAAACCAAATTATACATCTCAATTACTTTCTTATCCTATCGGAAATAGTGTTTATAGATTGCAGTATCAGAGAATATTTTGATATTGAGGCTACTTTTTAAGTTATTTAATAATAATAACACGTTTTTTTGACTACGGGTTAAAACCCATCGAGTCGTTTCCATCCACCGCTTAAAAGACGGTGGTTTCCCACTTAACCTATTTTTTATGATGAAGTACTCTACTGATAAGTCTTGCAGCTCAAGATCGCCAAATTTTCAAATTCTTGATCATCAAAATATTCCTGAATGTAAGCAGTTAACCTTGTCATGAATTTAGAATGTTTAGCTTATAGCGTAGGTCATGGAGATGATGGAATATGTCTGCTGGCCCGAATAGGTCCACACCGGATTTTATTAGACTGTGGTATTGCAGATATTTCATTATTAACTAGTACTAATGAAAATAAACAACAGGTCCCAGCAGATATTGTCCTATGTACTCACGCACATTCAGACCATGCTCAAGGACTACTTGCACTTCATCAAGCTTTTCCACAGTTACCAATATACGCTAGTGAAGCAACAACTAAACTTTTGCCCCTCAATTGGTCAAAATTTGCTGCTTCTGAAATCCCTGACTTCTGTCAACCTTTGCCTTGGCACTCACCAATAGAACTTTGTAGTGGTCTAACTGTAGAGCTTTTTCCTGCTGGTCATTTACCTGGAGCAACAGCTTTTCTTCTAACTTATACTGCTGAAGACCATCGAACCTATAAGCTTTTATACACAGGAGATTTATTTTTATCCAATAGTCGTTTAGTTGAAGGTTTACCTTTAGGAGATTTACGAGGACTAAAACCAGATGTTTTAATAATTGAAGGTAGTTATGGTACAGCTCGTTATCCACATCGACGACAGTTAGAAAATCACCTTGCAGAAAGAATATATCAAACTATTACTTCTGGAATGTCGGTTATTTTGCCTACCCCTGCTTTAGGATTAGGACAAGAATTGTTAATGCTTCTGCGCAGTCATCACTATTTCACAGGTCGCAATCTGGATATTTGGGTTGAGGAACAAGTTGCCCAAGTTTGTGACCTTTATTTACAACTATTACCCCAATTTCCTCCAGCAGTTAAAAATTTTGCTCAACATCAATCTTTATTTTGGGACGAAAAGGTAAGACCCCGCGTGCTGAGGCAGTTACCAGGAAAATTTCCTTCTGGAGAAAAACCTTATATTCTCATTGCGGATCGGGATACTGATTTGAGTCAATATATTAATAATCAAGATAATTCTTTTGTTGTGTTAGCACCTGAAACACCAGGAAAAATTTCACAAGAGTTAAATTTTGTTCATACTGAAACATATCTTCTCACCGATCATTGTGATGGACTGGGAACCACACAGTTAATTCACAACTTACGTCCTCAACATATAGTTTTTGTTCATGGCAGTCCTAGTTATATAGCTGACCTGACTAATCTTGAAGAGTTACGCAACCGTTATCAACTCCACTCTCCAGATAATGGTGCTTTGGTAGAGTTACCAATTGGTGATACATTTATAGTACCTACATTACCTGAAACTAATTATGAGGGAGAATTAACTGAGTTGGACACAGAGGTAATAGTTTCTTTACCTCAGAGCATTACAAATGATAGTCGTTGGCCAATTTTTGCTGATACAGGTATTGTTGAAGTCCGTTGGCAAGGAGAAGAGTTGGTTATGAGAGGGATTTCTCAACGACAACTTCTTTATCAGACTGGCGATCGCTTTATTTCTCCTGAGTTAGATTGTTGCGGTAATTGTTTATATTATCGAGGACAACATTGCTCAAATCCTACTTCAGCTCTATATGGATTTAGGGTAACATCTGATGGCTACTGTCCTATGTTTAAGTCCCTTCATTTTCCTTCTACTGAATAAATAGAATAAAATGATTAATTGATCAAGCTACATTATATAAAAATACCTTTGCATTTAACGACCATAAACCAGTTAAAGACATATTAATATCATATCTTAAATATTATTCCTGCTGATTTGATTCTGGGTAGTGATTGCGAATTCTTTCAGCTTCTGGACAATCTTCAGATACTAGAGGTTCTATATTATTCCTTGGTACAGATGCTAATTTTTGGGTAATCGCCCCTATACTTTCTAAACGTACCATTTCTTCCCAGGAACAGATTTCATCATCTTCATCTGTTTCATAGCGTATAGTTACTAAATCTCCCTCTATATCTAATATCTTTGCTTTTTCAACCCAACGCTGCTGATCTCGCAAAAAAATACAGACTTCACGACCATCACAACAAATTTGATATATCTTGCGTTGTAGCATTGGCTTTCTATACTCCCAGTCAATAAGTTTGATCAAATATACTTACAGAAGACTATTTACTGAAAATGTTGGCAAAAACAAATTTTTTCTCTAAGCTTGTTTAGTTTAGTGGACACTCAAAACTATATTTAAGGTCTATGACTAGCATGACTACCATCAACACATAACTCCCACCAAGGAATTATTAGAAGAGAAATTAATTTTTCAGCTTGCCACATTAAAAGGTAATTAAGAAGTGCTGTTAGTTTGTAATACTACTACATTAAACATTCACTCCTAGAGATATTGTAACTTAAATATCAGTTTTTAGAACAACTTGTTGCCCTGATATGCAATTTAAGAATATTTACTATACTGTTATACTTGATTTTCATTAGAGTTGTCGCTAAATAAAGGGGAAAAATCACTCTAACCTAGACAGAGCAATAATTCCAATATTTTTTGCTATCCAATAGCTACAATCCTTACATAACAAGGTTTTTGGGGGATTTTTAAGTTATAAAGCGACAAGTCTATTATTTTTAATTCTACTATACAACAGTAATTGATAATGAAAGTCAAACTACCTACTTCTATTTTAGTCTTATTAAAGCTTTTAGCTGATTAACTCAATTAACTTTAGATAATTTTTTAATTTTTTTTACTAGTCAGATTTTACAATCTGAGGACAACATGGTAACATTTGCATGACTGATGGTCATCATTGCCCATACAATCACTAATTGCTGATTTGTTCATATCTTAAAAATAAATAAACTTAAATTCATGGGCTACTATAAAACTTAAAATTTCATAAGGCATAATTGCCAAATCATCAAAACTATAATTTATAAATTGAAGGTATCTACTGAATATGATGGGGTAGGCAATTATGATAGCTGCCAAGACCAAAAATCGCGCTCGAGAAGATCGGCTAAATCACAAAAAAGAATAAAGGATCAAGAATAATAACAGGAGAATCAAGTTG
>NZ_JAAHGU010000112.1:0-25362 GCF_010692685.1 Okeania sp. SIO2F5
CAACTTGATTCTCCTGTTATTATTCTTGATCCTTTATTCTTTTTTGTGATTTAGCCGATCTTCTCGAGCGCGATTTTTGGTCTTGGCAGCTATCATAATTGCCTACCCCATCATATTCAGTAGATACCTTTTTATCATACTATTTTTTCTATTACACAAGCTAGGCTGGGAATGTCGAAAATTATGACTAGAATAGACGAAAAATAAATGGATAACAATAAGGTTTATTAGGATTATTTATCACATTGAGAATGGCAATAATTGGCATGACAAAACTAATAATTGCTAACAAAACTAATAAAGGAATACCAATAAGCAACGAGATCAATATACCGAATATAATAGCGTAAATATAAATGTTAATATGAAAATTCAAAGATTCTTTAGCATTACTTTTTACAACCGAATCATTAGTTAAGAGTAAAATAGCTATTGGTATCCCTAAAGATACAATAGTTGTACTCAAGAAAATTGCTCCATGACATAAAGCTGATAGAATTTTTCTTTTGTCAGCATCCATTAAATATTTCTCCTGATTCAAATTAGATATAGTAGGGAACAGAGAACAGGGAACAGTGGGAAAAATATTTCCCCTTATTAGGATCATTATCAGTCTATGTCCTAACCTACCTGTATATTCCTATATTTGTTTTTTCAAACCAAAAAATAATAGGCAGAGACCAGTAATTTAGTGGTTATTAAATTGACTTAAGTCTAATTATAGCTCTGTTGTTTGTTTTGTTTTCTGGCGGATAGGAATTTCAATTAAAAATTCTGTTCCTTGTTTTGGTGTAGAAGTACAATTTAGTTTGTCTTGATGTTTTTCAAAAATAACTTGTTGACATACGGATAATCCTAGACCAGTACCACTGCCTATAGGTTTCGTAGTAAAAAATGGGTCAAATATTTTCTGAAAAACTATTTCTGTCATACCTATACCATTATCCGAAATAATAATTGCTACTTATTGAGAAGATATAGCTTTTGCACTAATTTTAATAGCTGGTAAATTGTAAGCATTCAGCCGTCAGCTATTAGCTATCAGCTATTGTTTTTAGTAAGCGTTCAAAGCTGTATTAATTGAGCCATAATTAAATCTTACTACAAAAGACCTTAAAGTCTATATTCATTTAAACTCCGTCCTGAAAAGGAGTGTCTTATTGCTGAGAGTTGACTGCTAATAGCTGAATACTTACGGTAAATTTTACTGAATATTTAAATTAGGGTTTGATTTTTTACTTTTTTTATTTCACTTTTCTGCTAAAGCATCAACAGCATTAGAAATAATGTTCATAAATACTTGATTTATCTGACTAACATAAAATTATACTTTTGGTAAAGAATCATAATTTTTAATGATTTGAATAGTTTTTTCCTCTGGTTTTTCTCTCAGTTTATTTTGTAAAATCAGGAGAGTACTTTCAATCCCTTCGTGAATATCTACAATTTTTACTTCAGATTCATCTAAGCGGGAGAAACTTTGCAAAGATAAAATTATGGCACAAATACGGTCAGTTCCTACTTCCATAGAATTCAAAATTTTTGATAAATCTTCAACCAAAAAATCAAGTTCTATAGCTTCTATTTGCTCTTGAATAACTGTAGGTGGATGGGCATAATTTTGCTAATAGAGATAAATTAGACTGAGTAAATTTTGAGTATGCTGACTAGCATAACTAAAGTATAATTGCAACCTTGATAGATTAAATCTTGATTTTTCCAAAAAATTGATTGCGGAATAGTATTAATAATTAATTGAAGTTTTTGTTGAGATAGTTGTAATTATTCCTGGACTTTTATTCTATCCCTAATTTATACTGTTAATTTACAGGACTTACGCAAAGACACTATATGTAGTGTACTGACCTAAATTGAGTGGGTGTTCCTCCATGTTAATAAATTTCACCAAAATACTCACGCTTATTATATATCTATCCTCCTGTCAATGTCGTCTGAGACTTTCTTCAAATAAATCATATTGCTTGTGGGATGTTAGTCTGGAATTTTTTTAAAAGATTAGCAGTAAAAATAGGAAAAACTATTTATAAAATCAAACATGAATTGCTCTGCTGATTATCTGCTCGAAGAGCTGAAGCAGCCTACAATAAAATTCAGGGCTATTTTTATTTGATAGGTGTTTTTTACCTTTGTTTTAACTATGTTAATTGTCTTGAGGCGATCGCGCTTGATTTTTAAGCGTTAGCGGAGCTTTGCGTCAGCAATTGCTCTGTTTACCATGGGCTATATGTAGTTTCTTTGCGTAAGTCCTGAACTTATTGTTAATTGCCTTTAGTTTTTTAGGGCTAGAAAGTTCTAATAACTTGGATATTAATGGTATTAAAGTTCCTGCTGTGAATACTGATATTCCCGCAGTTATTGCTTTAAATATACCCGATAGCCAATAGGTGGGATGCCAGAGAGTCCAAATTGCCATTAAGTAGGTCATTCCATAGGGAACAATAAATGCACTAAACAAAACAAATATTTTTGGATAAGTTACATTCTGTCACTTCTGAATGAAATAAATTAAAGAAATAGGGATTGAGAAGTAAGCTAAGATAATGAATAAATCTGATAGCCATACTAATCCTGATTGCCAAAGACAATAATGTCCGTGAGGAATATAGTTTCATGTACTCCAAATATTTGATAAGAATTCCATATAACTTGCCTCTCTTCATAAATTATTTAATTATTGAGTTTTAACTTGTTTAATATTAGCTTTATTCTATTTATTTGTTTTTGATTTTAAAGTGATATATATAGTAGTTTTAGTGCGGATTATATGATAATTATAAATAGATAAAATATTATATAGCAATCCTATTTCAGTTGTGAAAAATATCTTTTAATTTAGGGAACAGGCAACAAGGAATAGAAGTAAAAGTTTCAGAGTTTTGATATATCCTGTATATTTTTTACAAATGATTTCTGATTGCTATAGTATAGATAAATATATAATATGATTAATTGTTGCCTATTTTAGGAGTTAAACTAAATAATGTCCATTGAAATTGAAACAGAATTGCAAACAGCCGTGGATAAACGGCGTAACTTTGCGATTATTTCCCATCCTGATGCGGGTAAAACTACTCTTACAGAAAAACTTTTGTTGTATGGAGGTGCTATTCACGAAGCTGGTGCAGTAAAGGCTAAAAGAGCGCAGCGTCATGCTACTTCTGACTGGATGGAAATGGAACAACAACGGGGTATTTCTATTACCTCAACTGTTTTACAATTTGAATATCAAAACTGTCAAATTAACCTCTTAGATACTCCTGGTCACCAAGATTTCAGCGAAGATACATATAGAACTTTAGCTGCAGCGGATAACGCTGTAATGTTAGAAGATTCTGCTAAAGGTTTAGAACCTCAAACTCGCAAATTATTTGAAGTATGTAAGATGCGAAAACTACCCATTTTTACATTTTTTAATAAGATGGATAGACCAGGAAGAGAACCTTTAGAACTCTTGGATGAAATAGAAAAGGAATTAGGTTTAAAAACATATCCTGTGAATTGGCCTATAGGTATGGGCGATCGCTTTAAGGGAGTTTTTGATAGAAGAAAGAAAGAAATTCATCTGTTTGAGCGTAGTGTTCATGGTAGTAAAGCTGCCAGAAATACGGTAGTAAATTTGGGCGACCCTCGTATCG
This sequence comes from Okeania sp. SIO2F5, assembly GCF_010692685.1. NCBI lineage: Bacteria > Bacillati > Cyanobacteriota > Cyanophyceae > Oscillatoriales > Microcoleaceae > Okeania > Okeania sp. SIO2F5. Next base: position 3,657 of record NZ_JAAHGU010000112.1, read on the forward strand.
AAGAATTACTAGAACAAGACCTTTATTACCAACTTAAAGAAGATATAGAGTTGCTGGAAGAATTAGGTTCAGATTTAGATTTAGAACAAATACATAAAGGTGAAATGACACCTGTATTTTTTGGTAGTGCTATGACTAATTTTGGGGTGCAATTATTCTTAGATGCTTTTTTAGAATATGCTCTAAAACCGGGTACTCATAAAAGTACAGTAGGTGAAGTTTCTCCTACTTATCAAAATTTCACTGGATTTGTGTTTAAATTGCAGGCGAATATGGACCCTAAACACCGAGATAGGGTGGCTTTTATTCGAGTTTGCACGGGAAGATTTGAAAAAGATATGACTGTTAGTCATGCTAGAACAGGTAAAACAGTTCGATTATCTCGCCCACAAAAGTTATTTGCTCAAGATAGAGATTCTATTGAAACTGCCTATCCAGGAGATATAATTGGTTTAAATAATCCAGGGGTATTTGCTATAGGAGATACTATTTATAATGGCAAGAAATTAGAGTATGAAGGTATCCCTTGTTTTTCACCAGAAATATTTGCTTATTTAAGAAATCCTAATCCTTCTAAGTTTAAGCAATTTCGGAAGGGAGTTAATGAGTTACGAGAGGAGGGTGCTGTACAAATTATGTACTCTGCAGATGAGGCAAAAAGAGACCCTATTTTAGCTGCTGTTGGGCAACTTCAATTGGAGGTTGTTCAGTTCCGAATGCAAAATGAATATGGGGTTGAAACTAATTTGGAAATGTTGCCTTTTACTGTGGCGCGTTGGGTTAATTCTGGTTGGGATGTACTCAAAAAAGTTGGTAGGTTATTTAATACTGTGGCTGTAAAAGATAGCTGGGGACGACCTGTTTTGTTGTTCAAAAATGAGTGGAATTGTCAACAGGTAGAGTCTGAGCATCCAGAGTTAAATTTGAATACTACAGCGCCAGTTGTTTCTGGTCAGGAACCAGAGTCTTTATGAATAGAAGTAAGAAGGAAGAGGGAAGAAGGAAGAAGAGCTTAAATGTAAAAGATAATTTTCAATTCTATTTTTGATAGATAGCTATCTATTTTCAATTTTAAGGAAGAAGAGCCTAAATTTTCAAGGGAATTTTCAACTTTATTTTTGATAGATAGCTACCTATTTTCAATTTTGTTGAAATAATTCAAGGAAGGAGGGAAAAAGTAATCAGAAATAAGGAATTGAATACCGCAATAGTCAATTCATTTTCTGAAGCATTAGATGGTGAGTCTGAGACAAAACTAATTTCCCCTCTCTGTTGCGAATATCGCAATAGTCAATTCATTTTCTGAAGCATTCGATGGTGAGTCTGAGACAAAACTAATTTCTCCTCTCTGTTGCGAATACCGCAATAGTCAATTCATTCTCTGAAGCACTCATGGTGAGTCTACAGCAAGATTGCTAAATTAAGAGAATATAGCTTCTTCAAAATCAATAGAATTGCAACCCTTTTTGTGTAAGAAAAGTTATTTTACAAATGATTTAAACTGGCTATAGATTTACTCAAATATTGCCAATAACTAACAATGAAACGAAACACAATTATTATTCTATCAATTATATGATGTAGTGGAAATTTTACCGAATAATTAAGGTTTAAAGCCTCTCACTCGCCGTGGAGAAACAAGCGGTCGAGGGATGGCGAGGTCTCCTCGCCATATCCAATCGACCAAGAGAGAAAAAATTTTCCTTTTATTCAATCCTCTTCCTTTTAGGGAGAGGTAATTATCAATTATCAATTGTCCATTATCAATTATCCATTAATGAACCCTTTTTGGTAGAATTATCAATCACATTTTTGACTGTATCTCCCTGTATTTCCAGATCCATTTCTGTCATAAGTTTGGCAATCCGTTTAGCAAAATAATATACTCGTTTCAAATACTCAATAAAATCTGATTCAAGGCCAAACGTAACCAAGCGATTCGGTTGGTCAGCAGTTAAACGCATAGTTAGATGAGTATGTGCTTGGCTAGCCAACTCGTTAATTTGGGGTTTCATTGCCACCACCTGGGCAGCTAACTGTGGATCAGAGGAAACTACTGATTTGACAGCCTGGTCTACAGCAAAACAAACTTCCTCATGCAGAGACTTTAAAACCGTTTGGGTAGCATCACTAAACTGAAGCTCATGGTGTAGCCGATGATTGCCAATTTCAACCACATTAGTCTCAATAGTATCCCCGATATTTTCAATATAGTTGGCAATCTTCAGGTACATAGACAAAAGTTCAGATTGTTGGGTCACTAGGGTTTCCAAACTCAACTGACTGAGGTAAGTTACAATCGCCCCATAAAGTCGATCGACCTCATCATCCATTGCTCGTAGTGCTGCTACCTCATCACTGGTGCCAGCCTCCACGACTGGCAGACAACCGCGCAGCATTTTCAGGACAATATTTCCCAATTGCCCTAACTCCAAACGAACCCGATCTAAGGCCAAGGTGGGAGTAGTCAGCAACATCTGATCGAGAAATTTGGGTTGCCTTGGCCAAACTGCCGGATATTTAGCGGGCACCAAATGTTGCACCAACTTGGCCAACAGGGGAGCAAACCCAATAAAAATGAAAGCATTGGCCACATTAAATAAAGTATGAGCATTAGCAATTTGGCGTGGGGTTTCCATTGCTAGCTTGGACATACCTTCGAGGGAAGATGAAACAGGTGTCAGCCAACGTACTGTATCCGCTAACTGATTAATCAACCCAACCCAAAGCAGAACACCCAAGATATTAAATAAAACATGAGCGATCGCTGCCTGAACCGCTTCTGAAGGTTTGCCGATCGTCGCCAACATTGCCGTAATGCAAGTACCAATATTTGCACCAAACACCAGGGCAATTCCAGCTTCGAGATTCAATAAGCCTTGACTTGCCAAAACAATCACTAAGCCAGTGGTGACAGCAGAACTTTGTACCAAAGCAGTAAACACCGTGGCAATAGTAATCCCCAGTAAAGGATTTTCTACCTGCTGCATCAAGCTAATAAAAGGTGGATAGGTTTGTAGGGGACTGGTGGCAATCTTCATTAACTCCATGCCATAAAACATCAGACCCAATCCCATCAACAGCAAACCATACTGGCGAGAGTATCTTCGCTGGGAAATTAGTTGCAAGACAAAGCCAATGGCAAAAAGCAATAGAGCCGAGCGAGTAATTTTAAAGGCAATAATCTGAGCAGTAATGGTCGAGCCAATATTGGCCCCCATAATTACCCCAATTGATTGAGGCATGGTCATTAATCCGGCAGAAATAAAACCCACCACCAAAACCGTCGTCACTGAGGAGGATTGAAGCACTGCTGTGATAAATGCTCCAACCACTAAACCATTCCAACGATTCGAGGTCAGTTTCGCGAGCATTCGCTTCATAGATTTGCCCGCCACTTGCTTTAAGGACTCGGTCATTTGTTCAAGTCCAAATAAGAAGAATGCGAGTCCTCCACAGAGACCCACGGTAATTTGTCCGAATTCTAAAAGACTAATTGAGTTGGTTGGTGTCATTCTTTGTCATAGTTATTCGGTGTATGGTGATTGTTAATTTCTGAACTATTCTCATACTAAATAATTCCATTATTCCCAGTGCCTTTACTGTATCTATAATACCTCATATACTGGTTCAAAAAGAGACATCAGAAAATCTAGCTGCCAAACTATTATATTACACAGAAAATGCTTCGACCTTCAACAACTATCCTGAATATCAAAAAGAATTGAACAAGGCTAAAAAGTTAATTTGATCACTACCAAATTCTGAAGCCAAACAAAATTTAATCAATGCATTAACTATTCATATTGTTGTTGATTACTTATTTGATTGTGCCAGTAGCGACCTAGGCTTTCAAAATAAAAAAGAGTGTACTTTAAACGGAATATTAAAAATTACCGATATTTCACCTTTTGCTAATCAAACAGTTAAGCAAGTCAAAGAAGGAATTCCAATTAGTATTTATTTCATAACAATACAGCCAAGATGTAAGCTCAACTACCAGCATTCAGCTATCAGCTTTTGAACATATTCAAGAAATTACTAAGGTTAGCTGAAGACATTTTTTTATAAGTTTTAATTCTACTTTGGAGACTAATTCCTCTTTTGAGCTGATAATGAGCTAATAACTCATAGCTGATAGCTGACGGCTGAATGCTTACGCCAAGATTAATAGAATATGCCATCAAATGGTGTAAATCTGTATTGCCTAAAATTTAGAATTCTGTATCTCAATGAATAGTGAAAAATTCTATATAGCAAGATGAAATGATTCGTGAAAAAAAGACTGTAGGGGTTTGATTTTCAAATCCCATTTTCTCTTGGTTTTGGATAGCAAACCTTTAAGACAAAATACTAAAATATATTTATAATTTTTATATAGTAATTCCCAAAAAGCGTAAGGTACAAAATTCTAGATTTTAGGAAACACTTAACTGGGAATAGGCAATAGAATAGAAATAAAAATAGGTGTACTTCCAAGTCGTGAGAAAGGCTATATAGAACCTCTGAAGGTATCTCTAAAAACTTAGGCAATACAGAATTATGAATATCTTCATTCTCAAAAGCTCCTAAAAAATCAGCGGGTCAAAAGATTTTCACTACCATTTTTACAAAAATTGTGATATTCTAAAGCTTAGATGGGCTTGTTCGCCTACACGCATGACTTTTTATTCAACTAAGTTTGTTTATACATTCACACACAAAGTTGTTTCAGGAACAATACCAAAAATCTTTTAATCTTGTGAAGCTTCTAAAGGTAAAAAGCTTTACCTCCATTGATACTTGCTAGAAAACCATCAGCATCTTCATTATCTTCATTCTCAAAAGCTCCTAAAAAATCAGCGGGTCAAAAGATTTTCACTACCATTTTTACAAAAATTGTGATATTCTAAAGCTTAAGTGGAGTCGTTCGCCCACAAACATGATTTTTTATTCAACACTAAAAATAGTGGAACTTACACAAAATAAAGGCAGAAAATAGGCTCAAATATAGATAGGCAGGGGCTTTCACGTCAAAAAGGCATAAATCCTGAATTATCAAGGGTTCTAGCCATTTTTAAGGCTTTGACATAATTCCCTTGTCTAAACTGACTTTGACGAATTTTTCCTACCAAAAAATGTTTAAGTCCCAATAGTATAGTTTTAAGTGCAATCAAAAATATTGTAGAAAAGAATATCAAGAAAAACAACACCTTTAGAAGTTCTATAAATAATGTTCCATCTAATCATCCGTGAATCCGTGTCAAAAATCCGTGTTTTGCCTTTCCTATTTCCCGAATTACTACTCCCTACTCCCTACTTCCTACTCCCTAAATAAAACAAAATGATTAAAATTATCCATCTTTCCGACATTCATATTGGTAGTGGTTTTTCCCACGGTCGTATCAACCCAGAAACAGGTTTAAACACTCGCCTCGAAGACTTTATTTCTAGTCTAAAACTTTGTATAGATAGAGCAATTTCTGAACCAGTTGATTTAGTTATTTTTGGTGGAGATGCTTTTCCAGATGCTACTCCCGCGCCATACATAAAACAAGCTTTTTCTCGTGAATTACGCCGTTTAGTAGATGCTGAAATTCCCACAGTATTATTAGTAGGAAATCACGACCAACATTCCCAGGGTCAAGGAGGGGCAAGTTTAGGTATTTATAGTACTTTAGGAGTTCCCGGAGTTGTGGTAGGCGATCGCTTAGAAACTCACAATATTCAAACTAAAAGTGGTGCTATTCAGGTAATTACTTTGCCTTGGTTAACTGCTTCTAGTTTGATGACCAAATCTGAGACTGAAAGTTTATCGATGGGTAAAGTTAATGAGTTATTAATTGAAAAATTGAAGTTGATATTAGAGGCAGAAATTCGCAAATTAAATCCAGAAATTCCGACGGTACTTTTAGCTCATTTAATGGCAGATAGGGCGAGTTTAGGTGCAGAACGTTTTTTAGCTGTGGGTAAGGGTTTTAATATTCCTGTTTCTTTATTAAATCGTGATTGTTTTGATTATGTAGCTTTGGGTCATGTTCACAAACATCAAAATTTGAATAAGTCTAATAATCCACCAATTATTTATCCGGGTAGTATTGAAAGAGTAGATTTTAGTGAGGAGAAAGAAGAGAAAGGTTTTGTTTTGCTTGAACTAGAGAAAGGTGCAGTTAAATGGGAATTTTGTTCTTTGCCTGTGCGAAATTTTTATACTATTAAAGTTAATGTTTCCGAAGCAGAAAATCCACAAGCTGAATTGTTAAAATCTATTAGTAAAACTCAGATAAAAGATGCTGTAGTGCGGTTGATTTATCAGTTACGTTCCGAGCAGTTAGATTTGATTGAAAATGGAGTATTACATCAAGCTTTAAGTGAGGCACATACTTATACTATTCAACCAGAATTAGTCAGTCAATTAGCAAGACCCCGTTTACCAGAATTGGCAAAAGGCAATAGTATCGATCCGTTAAAAGCATTAAAAACTTATTTAGAAAGTAGGGAAGATATTCAAGATATTCAGGAAGAAATGTTAGAAGCTGCTGCTAAATTACTATCAGATGGAGTAGATTTGTCGGCAGAAAATTCAGAGAGTCAGTTAAGTTTATTTAGGGAGCAGGGAGTAGGGAGCAGGGAGTAGGGAGTAGGGAGTAGGGAGCAGGGGAAAAAATTGATGATTTATGTAAGATAATTCATTTTATTTTTTATTACTGGAGATGTCTATTAATCTATGTCCTAAGCAACTCCTTCCTTGCTATATTCTTCCTTTTTAGGGTCAAATTGCAGTGCCCGTGTTTCAGTTGAAAACGCTCAAAAAGCTAGTATTTTAGGCTCATAGTTGGGCAGAAAAATCATTCTTACAATTTTTACTTCTACCTCCTCTAAATTACCCGTTCCTCCTGTCTCCTGTCTCCTGTCTCCTGTCTCCTGTCTCCTACCCTAGCAAAAAGACTTTATGAGCGCAAACCCTAATTAAATCACCCAAATCTATATCCAAAACCTCTAACTGTAACAACATACTCTGGTTTACTAGGATTTAACTCTAATTTTTCCCGTAACCAACGAATATGAACATCAACAGTTTTACTATCCCCAATAAAATCTGGTCCCCAAACTTGTTCTAATAATTGCTCACGAGACCAAACTCTGCGTGGATAACTCATAAATAGCTCAAGTAAGCGAAATTGTTTGGGGGAAATTTTCACTTCTTGACCTCTAACAGTTACTCGACACTCTTCTGGATAAAGAACTATATCTTTGTACTGGAGCATAATTGGTTGAGGCAGTTGACCTAGACGTTGGCGACGCATCAGAGACCGACAACGAGCCATAAATTCCCGCATCCCAAAAGGTTTAGTTAAATAATCATCTGCTCCAGCTTCTAAATAGAAAGCACAATTATTTGCACTGCCTCTTGCTCCTAAAATCATAATTGGTATTGAATTGCCTTGATGTCTTAACATCCGACATAAGTCTAGACCATTAATTGAATCAAGAATTAGAAGATTGAAAGAAGGTTCACTTTGAATTGATGAATAATTCTGAACCGTAGGAATTACACTACGTCCGTCTGGAGCAATAACTACTTCACAACTTTGTTCTTCTAGAGCTAAGGCTAACATATCCCGAAATAGCTCTTCAGATTCTAATAGCAAAACTTTGCTAGTTATTCTCACGCCAGACTTTAAAAGACTTTCGCTTATATCGGGGGAAAACATAAATATCGCTTTTGTGTATTTGACAGTAAATCATTAATATTGCCTGAGGTGAAAATTTAGGCTATCGCTAATTTTGTAGCTAATTAGCTTAAATTAATGTTCAACCATCCAACAGCTAAAAGCACTGGTTTTCTTATCCATTTATATAACGCATTCTGACTTTGCAATATTGCTATTGCTATACTAATAGTAGGAATACCGGAGCCTGCTCTGTAGTCAGGCCATTGTTCGTTTCTTGGGATAGGTATCAAGTTAGTAAGCATTGCCCACTTCCATATAGCATTGTTGTGCTGGATACAAAACTTGGATGTCCTTATATTATGTCTAATAAGTTAAACAAAAGTTAACTTAAGGTTATCAAAAGGTTAAATTATTTTTTAATGAGATTAACGAGCTATTAGCTATTAGCTATCAGCTATCAGCCGAAAAATTTGTACGTATAATTTAGGGTTTGCTGAAAAAGTCTTATGAGTGAGGGTAGGAGACAGGAGAAATGGGAATTATAGAGGAGGTAGTCGGAAAAATTGTCCCTCAATTTTTCTGCCATAACCATCCCAAAATACTAGCTTTTTGCAGCTCTTGCCACTGAAAAGCTGGTACTTTTTTCAACCCAAAAATGCTAAAGCCAATATCAGTAAATACTTTGAGAGTTATTTGGCAAGCCCTAATTAGGCACCTGTTTGCGGAGCAGTCCGGACCGAAAAACTTGGGTAAAACATCCCTTTTATGTTCCGGAACAGTTTTTAACCATTGAAATGTCAAGTCAAGATTGAGAAATTTATGGATAAAACATCCCCTTTATGTTCCGGAACAGTTTTTAACCATTGAAATGTCAAAGGTTGAGAAATTTATGGATAAAACATCCCCTTTATGTTCCGGAACAGTTTTTAACCATTGAAATGTCAAAGGTTGAGAAATTTATGGATAAAACATCCCCTTTGTGTTCCGGAACAGTTTTTAACCATTGAAATGTCAAAGGTTGAGAAATTTATGGATAAAACATCCCCTTTGTGTTCCGGAACAGTTTTTAACCATTGAAATGTCAAAGGTTGAGAAATTTATGGATAAAACATCCCCTTTGTGTTCCGGAACAGTTTTTAACCATTGAAATGTCAAAGGTTGAGAAATTTATGGATAAAACATCCCCTTTATGTTCCGGAACAGTTTTTAACCATTGAAATGTCAAAGGTTGAGAAATTTATGGATAAAACATCCCCTTTGTGTTCCGGAACAGTTTTTTACCATTGAAATGTAAAGATTGAGAAATTGAGGAGTCAAACATCCCCTTTGTGTTCCGGAACAGTTTTTTACCATTGAAATGTAAAGATTGAGAAATTGAGGTTATATTTAACAAATTAATTTCTATTTAAAGTTTGATTAATTCTCCTACTTATATTTAATATCAAAAGTATAAATAATTAACAGATGTTACTACAATTAAGTACTTGGTCTGAAGTCGAAACTTATTTGAGTCAATCTCAAGGTATTATTCTGCCAATAGGTTCTACCGAGCAGCATGGACCAACAGGATTGATTGGCACAGATGCTATTTGTGCAGAAGTTATATCTAAAGGTGTGGGAGAATCAGTTGGAGCATTAGTCGGACCGACGATTAATGTAGGTATGGCATTACATCATACAGGTTTCCCAGGTACAATCAGTCTGCGACCTAGTACGATGATTCAAGTAATTCGTGACTATATAGTTTGTTTAACTAGGTCTGGGTTTACCAAATTTTTCTTTATCAATGGCCATGGAGGCAATATTGCTACTCTGAAAGCTGCTTTCTCAGAAACTTATGCTCATTTGGCCGATCTAAATATTGCTAATGGGGGGTTGGTCAAGTGCAAGGTAGGAAATTGGTTTATGTGTAGCTCAGTTTATAAATTAGCTAAAGAATTATATGGCGATGGAGAAGGTTCTCACGCTACACCTAGTGAAGTAGCTTTAACTCAATATGTTTATCCAGAAGCTATTAAAGTAGCACCACTTTCAGAGGATGTAGCTAGTGGTTATCCAATATATGGTGCTGCTAATTTTCGTTACCGATATCCAGATGGTCGGATGGGTTCAAACCCTGCATTAGCTACCCCTGAACATGGTAAGCAGTTTTATGAATTGGCAGTAAAGGAACTGAGTAATTCTTACTTGCAGTTTGTAAATAGTGATTAGAAACAAGGAAGAAGGAAGAAAAAAGAAGGAAAAAGGAAGAACAGTTTTTCAGCATTTACAGCAGATTGCAGGTATATGAGGTACATATATTAATGATAAAGTCTTTGTAGTGCGGGCATCTTACCCGCCACAGATGTAACCCACCAAGATGAAAATCTTATTATACCAATTCCTTTTGAGAAAAGATATTTATCATCTTTCCCTGTTCCCTATTCCCTATTCCCTGTTCCCTTAACTTAAAGTACATTTAATCTATATAATTTTCTACTTCAAATCTTTACCTAGTTTAAATTACGATCTAAATTTAGATATTAAGGGTTGCAAAAACTGAAATTTGAGTTAATATGGAATTCATAAACCAATCAATTCTATCTAGCAAAATCGATACATAAAATCAGTAAAATAATAGACAAAAAGCTAATAATATAACTTTTTTATCACCTCTTACCTAAAAAGTATGTTTTGAAAGATTACTTTATTCTTACTGACAAGAATAAGCAGTTCCTCTAATGTAAAAGTATGGAGAAAAAACAAATAACTTCTCTACCAAATGTAGATATTAAGTTTCAGAGGTCAAGATTGTGAACAACCAATTAAAAGTTTCCCTAGTAGGTATCTTAGCAACCGTTGGTCTCTGGGGTTTCATACCTCAATCAGAAGCCAAAGCAGAACAATTAGAAACTACTGACAAAGTAGTATTTACTTGTGTTTCAGTTAACGCTGCAGAAAATCAATATGCTACTGTTCCTCAAATAGTTCGTGAAACACGGGATACAAGTGAGCCTGGACTTTTAGGCGGATATCCCCTAGTCAAACGAGAAGTTATTCAAGTCTCCTCTAAACCAATGATTGTGTGGACTGCAACTCTCTCTTCCGACCATCCCAAAGGTGCTTATACTCCTGACCGTCGTTGTCAATCTGTTAGCACTCGTCTAACTAACCTTGCTTATGCCCTGGGAATGGAAACTTTTGCAGATATCAGCAACATTGGAGTTGTAAACTATGAGCAAGTAGTTTATGTTTCTCCAGAAGAAGAGCCTAGCTTCGATAATGTAGTATTCACATTAAAGCCAGGAAATCGTGAGAAATCAGAAGAGATTATCACTCAATTTAAGGATTTCGGACAAGGTACTGCTAGTGACGAACCTATCTACGAATAAGTAAATGGTTTTAGTAGAGATGTTGAGGGGATAAGTAAGCAAATAAATTTTCCCTCTTCATTCCTTATTTCTGAACTATCTAGTTGCTGAACTATTTAGATTGGATAATGTTGAGAAAAGGCTAGTTGAAAATAAGTTTCTCTTCTCAATTAAAACTATAATAAATAGGAAATATCCAATCAAAATCTGTAGACGATATTCTCAGGCACTAATGGCTTAGTTTTCTCTAAGTTTGTGTCTGTTTTAACTACTTTATTAACTAATTTCTAATTTCATTCTCAAAATTATACTTTCTAAAATTAAGTAGCCTCTAAAAAAGTAGTTAATTATGGGATAATAAAAGAGCGCATTAGCGTTAATTTGTTTACCTAAAGTATCTCAATCAATTGTCAAGAGGAAAAAAAATGAAAGTTACAACTACTAAGACTTTATTTACTGCAACATTAACAATGTTTTGTGCTGTTAGCTTAAGTGCTACTCCCACAAAAGCTCAAGAAAAGTCAGTCATAAATGTTACAGGTTCCTCAGAACAATTGTTGAGTACCAGTGCTAATAGTTTGCCCCAGGATAGAAGTACGAGTTTAACTCAAGAATCTACTACTAGAGGTAGACATGGATTATCTAGAAGTGCACTAGATGATGTCACGAATAGCATTAACCTCCAAATGCGTAAAAGTAGAGACCCGAAATGGAAAAGTGAGAAACAATGGTTTGATGAAAAGTGGGATTCTTTGTCTGTAGACTTTTAGTAACTTGGGCTTTTAATTAATTGATAATTCTATAAACTGGAATACCCCAACTTAGAGATTCCATTTTTTTGAACTGCTCGACAGATGGTTGAGAGCCATCTACAAAATTAAATGCTCCAATTCCAGCGATGGGATATTTTGAGCGCCCGTTAATACCAATTAACTGACCTTTATTGTTTAAAATCGGTCCACCACTCATGCCACTTTTAATATCATTAGTATAACCTAATTGATATCCTTGGCTGAGGGTGCGACTGGGTAACATTTCTACAGCTCCTAAAGTTAACTGAAAAGCACGACTACCCCAAGCACGGGTACTACTCATTTCTAAGGAGTCTGGTTGATGCCAATTGGGAAAACCTGCTGCAATAACAGTTTCTCCTACTGAAAGTACATTACTGTTGGCAATTTCTACAACTTGATAAGGGCGATCACTAGTAAATTGCAATAATGCTACGTCCAAATTACCCATTTGAGGAGATGAAATTAGGGTGGCTTGATGAGTCATCCCATCTCCACTCATAATTGGGTAAAGTTTATGAGAGTTATTCTCAATTACATGATGATTAGTAACAACGGTGTAGGTATTACCTTGTCGTTTAATAATTACTCCAGAACCAGCACTGTTGTCTGTAAAAATTCTCACAGTGACTTGTTGGGCAATATTAGATACTAATGATGGAAATTGTTGTGAATCTACTTCACTGGGTTTTGTATAATAAGCTGAGTTTTCTACACCGGTTTGAGAGTAAGCACTAGGTACAAATGTGGCAAGACAAAATAGTGAAGCTCCCAAAATTTGACTACTCAACTTGAATATTGATTTATTATTCATAATTATTAAAAATTTTTCAAAAAAAATACTTAAATTCCACTACTACCATCCAATCTATTTCAATAAATTTGAAAGTGTGGTGACTCTCTCCCACATTGGTTAGTGCCAGAGACCGCTTCTGATTTTTTCAACACATGAATGGTTGTTAGTAATTTAATTAATTACTTAAATCAAAAATAGGTATATATATTGATTAAGTTCAGCCCAGTCACAAATAACTTAGTAATATAGTCATAGCTTAAGTTCAATTTATTAAGCCAAAATGACTGTGAGGAACTGATTCGGTATTCTACACTATAGCGGCAACAAAAACACATTATCAGAATAAAAAATTGCCAAATTTTTCTGCTAGGCCTTTATTTGGGTTTTAATGAAAATTATATGTAGTGATTATCAAAAAATATTCTCATTAAAAGTTAAGTAGAAGCGATCGCTTAATTAGGGTTTGCGTATGGAAAGTCTTTTAGTAAAGACAGGAGACAAGAGACAGGAGACAAGAGACAGGAGACAGGAGACAGGAGACAGGAGACAGGAGAAATGGAAATTATAGAGGAGGTAGTCGTAAAAATTGTCAGAGTGATTTTTCTGCCATAATCATCCCAAAATACTAGCTTTATGCAGCTCTTTAGACCGAAAAGCTTGCACTTTTTAAAGGCAAAAAAAGGCAGCAAACCAATATCAGTCAATGCTTTGATATTTAATCAGCAGAGCAATAATTAGGGTTTGCGTATGGAAAGTCTTTTAGTAGAGGTAGGAGACAGGAGACAACCCACCCCTAACCCCTCCCAGGAGGGGAGAAATGGGAATGAGCGAGGAGGTAGGAGCTAAGTTTTGTCCCTTAATTTTTCTGCCCAAATCTTGACCAAAATCCGCTCCTAATTGAACAATTACCACTTAAAACCTCGAACTTTTTGATACTTAAAAAGGCACTTACCTTTATCTATAAAGACTTTTAGATTTAATCAGCAGAGCAATAATTAAATACAGCTATAATAAATTGAATTTTATTCAAAATCAAGTCAAGACTTTTGCCAAGTAAAAAATCGTCAAAATTCATCCCAGAAAAAGACAACTATCCCCCGATAGAATCAATGATTATTAATATGAAACCTATAAAAATATCTTAATTAAAACAAAGAGCGGATATGAGAATTAAAAATCATACTATAGATTGACAAATTATTCATAAATGTGTATTCAATTGCTTAGATTCAAATATAATTGAAAACTAAATATGCAATTACCAAATATGCTATCTCGTAGTCCATTAATTATCTTAGGAGCGATCGCTGGAGTTATATTCTCCAGTCAAAGCGCGATCGCCACACAAAAAATAGTAATCAAGCTGGTTGGCCCAATAACAGCATCAATCAAAGTCAAGGATCTGCGAGTATTTGCAGAAACAGGCAAAACTACCAAAACAATTTCCCAAGCTCTGGGAATATCGAAAATTAATCCTAATACAGTTCGTGGCTTAATGACATTAGAAGTGGGAGCTAATGTTAGTAACTTAGCCAAAGTGCTTTATAGTAACCTTGGCCAAAATGTAACCAAAGGTATTGCGGAAGTAGTTCAGACCAGACACAATTACGAAAGTGACAAAGCCTTACGTTCTTCCATAATCTTAGCAGCAGCAGATGACAATCGAATATCAGTCCTGGAAGTTCTAGAAAAATATCCTACCGAAGAAATGCACATAGACGTAGGTAAAATCAATGAAATCGTAGACAAAGTAAAGGGAACTATTGGTAATCTTGAAGAACTTCTCAGATAAGTCTACGATTCTGAAGGTGGACTTATTTTAGCAGTATCTTCTTCAATATGATGATTATCATGTGGCTGGGCAGTTTCAGCATCAACTGTCGCAGCTTCTATATATTGACTATCTATGAGAAATGCTCCTTTCTCAAAACGAACAGCCCAATAATTTCCTGGTTTGTGACTCAAAACAGTTCCTACTTCACCCAAACGTACAATATCAGGGGGACGTAATATCGGCATTGATTCAGCAGTTTTGATGTATGGTGGTTGAATAGCTAACCTTACTTTCTGACCAATAGAAAATTCTTTCTCCATTTCTAAATACCCCCAAATAAATATAGTGGTTTGCAGATAAGTGTATGATAAAAATTTACACCATCAAGATACAAAGAGGTTCTAAATTAGTAGTAATTAAAAACCCATAAAACAGTTCTATTCTATCGGTGTAGTTATATCATGTCCGGTTGAATACTTAACACTTTGGAGGAGGTAAGGCAGAAGGCAGGAGGCAGGAGGCAGAAGGAAAGAAAAGGTTAGAAGGGAAAAGGTTTTTTATCACTGATTATCCGGACATGATATTACACATTAACCTTATACATAGTGTGCCACTATAGTTAAAACTTAAGTATATGTAACGTTTTGCCTAATTTCTAACATATTGAGAATTAAGATCAAATTTGACAAATAATCCTACTTCCTTTGCCTTGTAGAAATATTGGATGCAATGTCCTCACTAATGACTACTCTAACACTTAGTTATGAAAAAAAAGTTCAAAATCAAAAAATTACAGCCTGGGTATTAACTAACTTCATTCTACAAAGCTGCCATAAGTTTACATAAATTTATCGGAAGTATTAGAATAGTATAGTTAAGTATCAAATTGTAGGGGGTAATTATCATGGCTACAGATCGCCGCATTTCCCGGGTTGCTTCATTAATCAAGCGGGAAGTCAGCCAGATGTTGCTCCATGGTATCAAAGATGACCGTGTAGGTATTGGTATGGTCAGCATCACAGATGTAGATATTTCTGGAGATTTACAACACGCTAAAATATTTGTTAGTATCTATGGTTCTGAGGAAGTAAGATTCCAAACTATGGAAGGTCTAAAATCTGCTACTGGCTATGTTCGCAGCGAATTGGGTCATAGGATACGTCTGCGTCGGACTCCAGAAGTTATCTTTGTCGAAGACCGCTCTCTAGAACGTGGGACTCAAATTATATCACTTTTAAACCAGCTTTCTGAAGAACGTCAACAACAGGCAAATGAAAATCCTGCAGAATCAGATTCTCAGAATATAGAAAAACTTACTTCAGACGGAATAGATTGAAGAAGGAGTCAGGAGACAGAAGACAGGAGACAGAATCAATTGGATGGGAATTTATACCCCATAAAGCTTCGGTGTCAGGAGCCAGGTTATCGGAGAAAAGCCAAAACATTCTACTGACTCGGTCCTCCTGATGACTGACTTCCAGCCTTTCGCACAACGTCTGCGTCAGGAGAAGGCTGTTAATTACCCATTCCTAAAATCCCGATCACTAAACTATGAACTTAGCAGAAAAAGTCGCTCAGATGGTTGTAGTTAGAGCTTCCGGCAACCTATTTGACAATCAAATTCGTTATCCAGACTGGGAACCTCCCACCAATAAGCTCAAATATTGGCTGCAAGACTTGGGTGTTGGAGGAGTAATTTTTGTGGATGGGAGTGCTATAGACTTGGCAACTCGCATCCAACAGCTTCAGTCTTGGTCGAAAATTCCTCTACTTTTGGCTGCTGATATTGAGGAAGGAGTAGGTCAAAGGTTCGCCGGAGCAACTTGGTTTCCTCCACCAATGGCGCTCGCTGCTATTGCTCAAACAAACCCCAAAAAAGCTATAGAGTATGCTGAAACTATGGGGACTATTACGGCTCAAGAAGCTGTGGCAATTGGTTTAAATTGGATTTTAGCTCCAGTGGTGGACGTGAATAATAATCCTGGCAACCCAGTGATTAATATTCGTGCTTTTGGAGAAACGACTGAATTAGTGGGTCAACTGGCAACAGCTTTTATTCGAGGTACTCAACGATATCCAGTTTTGACTACTGCTAAACATTTTCCTGGTCATGGGGATACTACGGTTGATTCTCATTTTGAATTGCCTGTTTTACCCCACTCAGAAAGTAGACTGGCAGAAATTGAATTGCTTCCCTTTGTAGAGGCGATCGCTGCTGGAGTGGATTCTGTTATGAGTGCCCATTTGTTGATTCCTGCTTGGGACTCGGAACTACCTGCAACTCTGTCCCATAAAATTGTCACAGGTCAGTTGCGCCAAAAATTGGGTTTTAATGGATTAGTGGTGACCGATGCTTTGGTTATGGGGGCGATCGCTAATCGTTATGGTTTGGCAGAGGCTTCGGTTTTAGCTGTAGAAGCTGGTGCAGATATTTTACTAATGCCTTTAGATCCAGAGGTTACTATTAATGCTGTTTGTAATGCAGTTAGCCAAGGTCGTATTTCTGAATCACGAATTGATGAATCTTTGCAAAGAATTTGGCAAGTTAAAACTAAAGTTTATCCAACCTGGCAACCAGGAAATGAGGAAAGGTCAGAAGATTTCTCAGCCTCTACATACTATTTAGTTGAGAAATTATCTCAATCACTGGCACAAGAAACTGTAACTAAGATTTTGCATGATTCTCTGCAAGTAGGAGGAAGTTATCTCCCACCAAAACCAAATGTCAAGCATTTACGCAATTTAGTTTTTGTAGATGATATACTCAACAGTGCTTTTTTAGGGAATTATACTCCAGCAGTAGCTCTCCCCAGACAATTTGGTTACCAACTACAAATTATTGACATTAATTCAGAAATCCCAGAAGCTCTTACCCCCAATCATTTGACTTTACTACAACTATTTATTCGTGGTAGTGCGTTTAGTAAAATAGCTAGTCTAACACAAGCATCCCAAGATTTAATTAAGAAATTATTAATAAATGGTGAATTACAGGGTCTGATCATATACGGTAGTCAGTATACATTGAAACAGTTTTTACCTGAACTGTCATCAGATATACCTTATGTATTTTGCTATGGACAAATGCCACAAGCCCAAGCGATCGCTTTAAAGCTTTTATTTCAAAGATTTACAAATTTACAAGTATTTCTCTAAAATCTAATAAAACTCGCCTGACTATTGACAAAAAAACATTAAAATGATATTCGGAGACGATTGTTTGAGGTCAGGAGGGTAGAGAAATCCTCAATTAGTGACTTTGTAGATCGTATTTCATAGTACATAGTTGCAATTTAGACCAACAGTAAAAGAAATGTTTTGGTTCTATGACTTTTAGAATTCTTATCAAAAGAACATAACAAATTGTAACTCTGTATACTGAAAAAATTAACATTCATAATCCGGATTTTTGTTCTATATTATTAATAGCGCCAAAAATTACTCAAACTACGCTAAAACAAAAGGGTGACTATGACTTACACCACAGTTCAATATTCTTTAGACATCATCAGGGATGAAGCAAAAGAACTTGTACAAAAAGGAGTTCTTGGACGTCAGCAACCTATTTATACTCTCTGCCAATACATTCCTGTCAGAGAATGGGCTTGTGTAGAAGGTGAATTGGAAAAATGTAACTTTCTACTTAGAGACCGAATTGCTGACCTAATAGGCAACGAAAAATGGGAAAACGACTAAAAAAAAACTAACTCAGCTAAATTGGACTATTAGCTGGGTTAGGTTTTGTAATTTATCCTAATTTATAAAGACTTTTTAATCCCTAGATAAATGGACAAGATTCATCCAAATAGAGGTATGTGATGTATTATCAGTTTTGAGAGTTTGACTCCTGAAGTTTCTGTAAATCAGCTCGTAGACCGGCGATTTCTTGAGTTAGCTCCAGCAAATCTTCTTGTACGTCTGATGACACAAAACCAGAAGTAGAAGTAGGACTTGAAGAAGCCGTTGTACTATCAGTATTGACCTGACTATTTTGTTGATTCAAAATTGTATCAACAAAGTTCCTGGCTTCTTGCTCAGTCATTTCTCCTCTATCAGCCCATTCCTCAGTGAGTTGATTGAAATCAGTACTTAATTTATTCAAATTTTCATCTCGCTTACTAGAGTCTTGCACAGTTTCTATAAAAAAGGATGTAGCCCCCAAGGTGACACGAAATCCTTTTTGTAGTAGTTGAGTCAGATTATCCGGATTCATAATGGTAAGTTAATTGAGCATGAAATGGACATTTCTCGATCGCTGCAGATGAGAAAAAACTTATATTGGTATATTGGTAATATAACTAAGCTAGAAGCAAGTGGAAAGTTGTTTGATGATATTTTCTAGATGGGCGAGTCTAGATATTTTTATTCTGATCACTTGTAATTTGGATTTAAAACCTAATTGATATAGCTTCAATTTGTGATTATTATCTACTTAATTATGATGTTTTAATAATAATCTCTTCTACACCCAAATTTATTAACTTCTTTTCAACTTGGGAAACAACATTTTTTAAATTGATATATATCAATAAATATTCATTTTTTGTCAATCTGTATATTGCTGAACCTTTACAAGCAAATGATAATATATCTTTTGGTAGGTCATCAAATTCAAACAGCTTTTGCATAATTAACTTACCACCAAAACCAGGTAAATAGTTTTGTAATTTAACCCATGAATTATGACCCATGTACTTGCCATTAAAAGTGGGTAAAAAACTGTATATTCCTGGAAGTTGATTGACTGATTTTCTCACATCAGTATGTTTTAACATATAATTGTTTTCTAGTTTAGTTAAATCTGAGACGAAAGCTTCAGCATTTCCTAAATAATTTTCAGGTATACCAACATTTCTATATCTTAGGTTGCAAGGAAAAATAAATCGTTTAATAGGAACAACTGATAAAAATTCAAATAAAGCATCGTTTGTACTATAAGCACTTTCTTCGTTTGACAGATTTTGATTTCTCCTCTTAATTAGGTCTAACTTTTCTTTTGTTAAGATACATTCAAGATAACTCCAATTATTCTTATTTTGAAGAAAACTGTTCAAGATAAAAACAATAAAAGATGTTGAACTTAAAAGTTTTTCTTTCCATGATAACTTTTTAAAACTTGCAGCAATAAAATCATCTATTTGATTAAAGTCTATTGTAAATAATGGTTCAGATTTAGGAACATATTCTGGGTCTTCATAAGCTTGAGAAAGATATTCTAATAATTTAAAATATGTTCCACCATCTGCTATGAGATGATTTATAAGCAGAGTTATGCCACAATAATCTTGATTATTATCCAAAATCACATACACTAATGGAGTATCTTTATTAATAGCATCTGAAGATTTTTTGGGAATATTGAATTCATTTTTTACATAAGTTTTTGCATCTAATAAATTATCAATATTTATTTCCTGTTCGTCTATATCAATATAGATAAAACCTATGCCAGATTTTTGTGGGTTACATACAACTTTTAATGGAGAAAACAATTTTTTTACCAATCTCCCTCCTAAAATTGGCACACTATCTACTATTTGTTGAATTGCTATTTTTAATCTATGAGAATCTACTTGATGCTTATACCAATTTATTACACCATAATATGGCCAAATTCCCATTTTGCTATCAAATTTTGAAAGTTGATACTGACAATGCACATTGCTATTTGTGATTAACTCCATTTTTGACCTATCTGGATTAATGTGATAATTAATCTTAATATTAAGACTAGAAGAAAACTGTAATTTGAACAAAAGATGAAGTTAGATTTTTCTTATTTCGCGACAAGTCTATTATGTATAGCAAGGAATGAGTTAGTTAGAATATATACTGATGATGAACCTTAGATAGGGAAATGCTTTTCCCACTTTTGCCTCGCAGGAGTGCGCATTCCCTCTCTTGGTTTCATGGATATGGCAAGGAGACCCGCTCTTGATAGAGTCGCTGCCTCTTTCAGAGGAGCTTTGCTATGGTCATGCTGCGCAAACGCTAACGCAAACGCCATCCCTCTACCTCTTGCTGTCTGTAGCACCCCGCGGGGTCGCACCGCTGTTGCCTATTCCCTGTTTCCTGCTATATATCTTCAAAAGATAGTGCAGGGACTTTCCATGGAAAGTCTCTACAAAAGTTTGACAAAATACTTATATCATGTCCGGATCAGCGCCTGATGAAAAAACGTATCTTCTAACTTCAAGGCTACATCTCTACTATTGTACCTACTCTTCTACTATCTCAATCATAACTACTCAAGGGAACATAATATTATTTATTTGCTAGATATTTGGTATATTTTCTAAAGTTGAACATTTTCAGCCTACTTGCTCTAAATATTGACTAATATCCTCATTAAGCCTAGTAAGTTCAGCTTCAGTAGTAATCCGAATTCGCTCATCTCGTAAAGTAATCAAAACTTTAGCGGCAAAAGGACTAGGCCAAATATTAGGATTGCAAAATATTTCTAAAAAGACATCTCCTGTATACTGATATTCCATAGGTTTCTGTGGAGTTAATTTTCCTGGACTACCAGCAGCAGTTTTTAATTGTTGCATTAATTGAACGATCACGCTTTGTAAATTCTTTGCAGCTTCAGGACTAAAATCAAAAGATATAGATCCTTCCACCATATTCAAAGTTAGTTTAGGAGCAAACATAGCAAATTCAATAAATATATACTATTATTAATAATAAACTTTACCATAAAACCTCAGCCTGAAATCAGGCAATTAAAATTGTTCACTTATTTAAGCCTAGATATTATACTCTAATTGCCATAACAAGTTTAGTTAATTTAGAGATTTCCTAACATACTATAAATTTTTTTTCTACATCTATAAAATCTTTACAAAAAAAGTAAAGTATTCAATGAAACTTAAATATCTCTATCCACAAGTACCTGTAATATAATGTACGCTTAATTAGTCATAATAAAGTTCTTAGATGGTAGGTCGTAGGTGTAAATTCAATAAGGAACAGTGGAAACGGAGCAAAAATTTGGGATATTCATTCAATATCGCTTCAGTCAAATATTTTTATTGTACTTAATCATCGGTGGTGGTGCATAGTAATGGTAAAGGAAGCACCGGGAGTTTGGGGGGATGGGGGGATGGGGAGTGTGGGAGATGGGGAGATGAGGAGTGTGGGATAAATTAAAAAATATGTATCCTACCATTACCATGCAGGACTATCAATCATCCGCACATAGTATCATATCATGTCCGGTAGCATCGTTTGTGTATAATAGAGGAGGAAGAAAAATAATTGCCCGGAGCGATATTGCTACGCAACGCTACCGCGATCGCTACTCTTCAAGCACTTGACAAATCATCAGTAGGCCACCA